>JAGHAU010000196.1 GCA_021161345.1 Anaerolineales bacterium
ATGTACAGTATTTTAAGGCGTCCGTTTCTGGCCAGCCTGATAATCGCAGTTGTCCATTCGTTGGTAAATATCACGGGAGCTTTTTTCTGGGCGTCAGGATCTGTCGTAGAAAATCTTGACTTTGCAATCTCGAATGCTCGGACTGGGGTGGTGGCCGTGGCGGCCTGTTTTGCGATTGCTGGCTTGATCGTGGAATTTGCCTTGGTGGCTTTTCCCCGGGCGGATGGGATCAAAGCCAAGTTAAAACCTTCTCCATCTGAAAGCAGTATAAAGATTCGCTTCCTTCAATATGTAGTCTCATTAACACTGGTGTTGGTCTTGGTCCTATTGCTTGTAAACTGGTTCGTGGCCGGGAAGTCGGCGGAAAAGATGGTCCAATCCCAGTTGGAGAATATCGCCAGGACAACCACAAATAAGATCCCCTTTTTCTTTAATACAGGGCAGAGTTTGATCAGCCAGTATGCTTCAGACCTTTCGGGAGATTTTGCCGCCCCTGAGGATCTGGATGAGGTGCTGCGGAAAAACTTCCGGGCCATTCCTTTTTTCTCCCAATTTTATCTTTTTGACGCTAATACTGAATTGATCAGCGCCTACCCCGACCAGACCACCGAGAATCTTACCTTTTCTCCAGAATTCCAGATTGGGCTGGGATCAGCCTTGAATGGTGTGCCGGTTCAAGTGTATGTCTCGCCCCCTTCTGGTATCGGGAATAGAACATTAATAACCTTTATGGGGAGCATTTCAGCGCCTGAAGGAGAGACCTCCGGGGTGCTGGTTGGATTGGTTGACCTGGAATCGAATCCTTTCACACAGCCCATTCTCAGTGACTTAAAAGGCATAAACGAGCTGGGTGGAGTGGGATATTTGCTGGATGAACAAGGCCGGGTTTTGTATTCTTCGGAAGAGAATCTCTTTGGGGTCTTCTTCCCGAGTTTCGATCTGCGCCATGAAGAAGTTTTTTCAAAACAGACCACTGCAGATGGCATTCGCCAGCTGGTGTATATTCGGTCTGCGCTTGGGCGGCCCTGGACAGTGATGCTGACCATGCCAGCAGTCAAATCCCAGCAGCTGGCCCTCGATCTGGCAGCGCCTTTGTCGGGCGTGGTGCTTTTGATAGCTTTGATCACGATGGCGGTGATGTATTTTGGGTTGAGCTCAGTTGCTGACTCGCTTCATGTATTGACGGAAGAAGCTGACCGGATCACTAAGGGGGAACTGGACCATCCCTTGCGCTTGACCCCTCGCGTGGATGAGGTAGGGCAGCTGCGGCGGGCATTTGAAAAGATGCGCCGGAGTTTAATGAATCGCATGGTAGAACTCAATCGTTTGCTTACTGTCAGCCAGGGAGTGGCATCTTCTCTAGAGATGGGAGATGCGGTAGATACGATCCTGTCCTCTGCCCTTGAGATAGGGGCCAGTTCAGCCCGGATTGTGCTGGATGCGGACGTCCTTCCGGAAGGATTATCTGAAGGTACTGAAATGACCAGCATCGGACAGGGAGAAGATACCGAGGCATTTGCGTACCTGGATTCCCAGATCCTGGAATTGGCCCGCAATCGATCACCGGTGATTTTATCCAATCCCGCCCGAATGCCCCTACTTGATCTTGATGAAGATAATCCCGTTCCGGGAGCGATCCTGATAGTTGCTATTCAACATGAACAGGGATATTATGGCGCCATTTGGCTGGCGTATCTTGAACCACATAATTTTATTGACAGCGAAGTGCGTTATATCGTTACCCTGGCCGGCCAGGCGGCCCTGGCAGCTACAAATTCCTCACTGTTTGGAAAGGCCGAGATCGGCAGGAAGCGTTTGGCCGCAATTCTTGCTTCCACTCCCGACCCCATATTGGTGCTTGACCATCAGGATAAGCTGCTCCTGACCAACCCGGTTGCAGCTGAGCTTCTGGGAATCGAACATGATTTTGGGATTGGGGAATCCATTAAAGGGATCACCGATCAGCAAGAATTGATCGAGCTGCTGGATGGCGCGCCAAGTGGGAGATCATCCAGAGAGGTTAAATTGAAAGACGGCCGGGTATTTCTGGCGACTGCCTCCCCTGTGATCGAGGGAGAACATCAATTGGGCCGGGTTTGTGTGCTGAGGGATATTTCCCAGCTTAAGGAAATGGATGAACTGAAATCTGATTTTGTTGCCACCGTCAGCCATGATTTGCGTTCCCCATTGACTTTGATGCGGGGCTACGCCACCATGTTGGAAATGGTGGGTGAACTAAATGACCAGCAGCAGAACTATGTCCACAAGATCATCACCGGTGTGGAGAGCATGTCTCACCTGGTTCAAAACCTGCTTGACTTGGGCAGGATTGAGGCTGAAGTGGGATTAAAGCTCGATATGATCTCGGCTCCGGATATTGTTTCCGAGGTAGCAGATTCATTTAAGATCAGGGCCTCCCAGAAGAAGATCAAATTGCATGTATCACCACCTAATCAGACGATTCCATTTATATCGGCCGATAAAGCCTTGCTTCAACAGGCATTGAGGAACCTGGTAGATAATGCTATCAATTTCAATCAGCAAGGAGGAAATGTCTGGGTCCGTTATACACTGGAGGACGGAAAGATCATCTTCGAGGTTGAAGACAATGGGATCGGCATTTCCCCGGTGGACCAACAGCGCTTATTTGAGAAGTTTTACCGGGTTGAAAGCCGGGAAAAGGATAAACAAGGTGGAACCGGATTGGGGTTGGCAATTGTCAAGTCTATCGCCGAGCGGCACGGGGGTGACGCTTGGATAAAAAGCGAGCTGGGAGCTGGCAGTACCTTTTCTTTGGCCATTCCAATTCGCCAGCCGGAAAAGAAACATAAGCCACAATAATTATGGAAAGAAGCCCTGTATTGTGGTAGACTGTTCCTGTAGTGATCGAATGGGGGAAATTCGGGGAGACTGGGTCAGTGAAACATCCCAGAAAACAAGGAAGTCCTCTTGACTGAGCCCCCTTCAACCTGTATAATAGCAAGTTGCATGTTAAATATCAATCCCCTCACATGATGCGAGCGCTAAAGAGCGTACTCTTTTGTGCTTGCTTTTGTGCGTGCTTGTACTAAAACATCTGTTCTAACTGGCGGTGCCGTTTTTTGGACACAAACAGATCTCACAATTGATTATCTAGAAGGTTTCATCGGACTGATCGCTCAGCGGAGTTATCAGCCAGGGATAATGGCGATTGTTGAGGGAAACAGATACAAGGTTTGGCTGGTGAGGGTTGTAGCGTTAATCGGTTGAGAGCGCGATCATACAGGAGGTTTCCGAGTGAAAACTAAGGGGATACAAAAACTTCGAATTGGGATAGCTTCACCAGAAATCATCCGCAGTTGGTCATACGGGGAAGTCCTGGAACCAGAAACCATCAATTACAGGCGTTTGCGCCCGGAAAAAGATGGTCTGTTCTGTGAGGCAATCTTTGGCCCTACCCGGGATTACCAATGTCATTGTGGAAAATACAAAAACATTCGTTATAAAGGCATCGTTTGCGACAAATGCGGTGTTGAAGTTACCCGTTCAGCGGTTCGCCGTGAGCGCATGGGGCATATCGAACTGGCAGCCCCGGTGGCGCATCTGTGGTTTTCCCGCCGGATCCCTTCAATTCTGGGACGTTTGCTTGATATGTCACGTCGTGACCTGGACCGAGTTTTGTACTTTGCCCAGTATATTGTCACCTATGTTGATGAAGAAAGCCGGAAACGAGCGCTGGAACAGCTTGATACACGCTTTACCTCCGGAGAAGGAGAGGTGGGGGAAGAATTCAGCGAAGGAATCCAAATCAAGGAAGTTGAACGGGAAGACCGCCTCAAAGATCTGGAAGCCCAGCAGCATGATGTAGAAGCCCGTTATGTTGAACAAATTGCGGCAGACCTGGAACCTGTGATCAAACAGGGGCAGCGTTTGGAAAAGACGCTTCAGGATAGTGTTGATGATGCTGCAAAAGATGACCTGATCTTCCCTGAGACGAATGTTGTGATCGTCAAAAAGGGAGAAAAGATCAGCACCGCCCATATTGCTAATATTCAAGATGTTGTAAAGCAGCGTTTAACAGAAATCGAAGAAAGTCTCAAAGAAGCCAAGGAAAATGAACTGGAACACATCAAACTGGATGTGGCCAGGGTCCGGGCAGAAACTTCCCAGGAGATCACTCAGCTTAGAGATAATCTGGATTTGGCGATCAATTCCGCGCAATCGGAATATAAACGCCTGAGAGAAGAACTGCTGAACTTGGAGCCTCTGACTTTCCTCGGAGAAGCGGAGTATCGCGAACTTAGATCCCGCTGGGGGCAGGTCTTCCAGGCTGAAATGGGAGCCGAAGCATTTTACGATATCCTCAAGCGCCTTGATTTAGATGCCTTATCCAAGGACCTCTGGAACGAGATCAAAACAACTGGAAGCAAACAGAAACGAAAAAAAGCCATCAAGCGATTGAAAGTTGTGGATGCTTTCCAGAAAACAGACAATCAACCCGAGTGGATGATCCTGACCGTGCTTCCAGTAATCCCCCCTGATCTGCGCCCGATGGTGCAGCTGGATGGTGGGCGTTTTGCCACCTCGGATTTGAACGACCTTTACCGCCGGGTGATCAACCGCAATAACCGGCTGAAACGCCTTCTGGAACTAGGCGCTCCGGACGTGATCGTTCGTAATGAAAAACGCATGCTCCAGGAAGCAGTAGACTCGCTGATCGACAACTCCCAGCGTGGGAAAGCCCTTTCCCGCCGAGGACGGAGGGAATTAAAATCCCTCAGTGATATGTTGAAGGGCAAGAAGGGTCGCTTCCGCAGGAACTTGCTTGGTAAACGAGTAGATTATTCCGGCCGTTCCGTGATCGTGTCCGGCCCTAAGTTAAAGATGTCTCAGTGTGGTCTCCCCAAGAAAATGGCTCTGGAGCTGTTCCGGCCCTTCGTGATCTCGATTCTTGAAAAACGAGGTTTTGCGACCAACGTCAAAGGCGCCAAGCGATTAATTGAACGAAACCGCCCAGAAGTATGGGAAGCATTGGATGAAGCTGTTAAGAGCCGTCCTGTTCTTCTCAACCGTGCTCCAACTTTGCATCGCCTGGGTATTCAAGCCTTTGAGATCCAGCTGATCGAAGGCAGTGCAATTCAGCTTCACCCTCTGGTTTGCCCCGCTTTCAATGCAGACTTTGACGGTGACCAGATGGCTGTTCATGTGCCGCTTTCACAGAAAGCTGTTACGGAAGCCCGGGAGCTGATGCTTTCCACAAAAAACCTGCTGAAACCAGCCAATGGTGAACCGATTATCGCGCCCTCCAAAGATATGGTTTTGGGTGTGTTTTTCCTGACCCGGGAGGACGACCGTCCTTATCCGGGTGATGGTCGAGCGTTCTCAACCATGATTGAAGTTGAGACCGCTTTTCTCCTGGACCAGGTAAAAATCCCGACCAAGATTAAACTCTTGGCGGAAACCTGGTATGACGAAGATGGTGAACGAATGAATGCCCCGGAGGAACGGGTGATCGAAACCACCGTTGGCCGGTCCATATTCAATCAGTCCCTTCCATATGAAGTCCAGTTTACGAACTGGGCATTGGTGAAGGGAGACGTAAAAGACCTGATCACTGAAATTTACGAATATTGTGACAATGACACTACAACCGAGGCAGCGGACAAGATCAAAGACCTGGGGTTTGAATTCGCAACCAAATCGGGATACTCGATTGCTGTGGCTGATTTGCAGATCCCACCTAAAAAAGAAACGATCATTGCCGAGGCACTGGAGAAAGTAAGTGTAGTGGAACGCAGCTTCAGGCGTGGTTTGCTGACATCCCAGGAGCAAGATGATCGAGTGATCGATATCTGGCAGAAAACCACCTCGGTGGTTGGTGATGCTGTAAAAGAAAACATGGATCCCCACGGCAACATGGCTGTGATGGCTCTTTCCGGAGCCACCAAAGGCGGCTTCGGTCCGGTTTCACAGCTGGCAGGTATGCGAGGTTTGATGGCTGACCCGTCTGGTCAGATCATCCCGCTTCCCATAATTTCCAGTTTCCGTGAAGGTCTGACGGCGCTGGAGTATTTCATCTCTAGCCACGGTGCCCGGAAAGGTCTAGCAGATACTGCTTTGAGAACTGCCGACGCCGGTTATCTGACCAGACGACTGGTGGATGTTTCCCAGGATGCGATCATCAATGACGAAGATTGCGGTACCGATCATTGCATCATATTGGAAAGATCAGAAGATGTGGCCGGGCAGACCCTGCAGGATCGGGTCTTCAGCCGGGTTCTGGCGGACCATGTGGTTGACCAGGAAACCGGTGAAGTCCTCGTTGAAAAGAACACACTGATTTCTCGAGAGATTGCCCGCATGATCCAGAAATCAAACGTTGATAGGGTAAAGGTGTTTTCCCCACTGACTTGCACCCTGAAATTTGGTTTGTGCGCTAAATGTTATGGCCTTGACCTGGGACGTGGTGAACCGGTTCAGAAAGGTGCAACAGTCGGTATTGTGGCCGCCCAATCCATCGGTGAGCCTGGCACTCAGCTTACGCTGCGGACTTTCCATACCGGCGGTGTGGCTGCTGGCAGTGACATCACAACAGGTTTGCCCAGAGTTGAAGAATTATTTGAAGCCCGCAAAGCCCCCAAAGGTGAAGCTGTATTGACAGAAATCGCCGGCAGGGTCAGCATTGAGAAATCTGACCGCTATAGCGATATGCGCGTGGTGCGGATCACTCAAAGTGAAATGATCAGCGACGCTTATGAGCTGGAAAAGAGTTGGCGAAAACGCGTCAAAGATGAAGATGAGGTTGAAGAAGGTGATGTGGTCGCCTCCCTTAATGCAGATAATCAACTCCTGGCCAGGAATAGCGGCCGAGTCCGCATTGAAGGTAGAACGATCATTATTTCTTATGAAGTTAGGGATGAGAAGTATTATGAGATTCCCAGCAATGCCCGTCTGGCAGTAGAAGATGGCGAAATGGTCGAACCGGCCCAGCGCCTGACTGAGGGATCCCTGAATACGCATGATATCCTGCGCATCAGCGGGCGTGACGCCTGTCAGAAATATATGCTTTCTGAAGTACAGAAAGTGTATCGCTCCCAGGGACAGAATATTCACGATAAACACTTTGAGATCGTAATTGCCAAGATGATGTCCCGAGTGAATGTGACCGACTCGGGTAGCTCTGATACGCTTCCGAGGGAACTGGCCAACCGGATGGGAGTGATCCAGGAAAATGAGGATCTGCTCCGGGAAGGGAAACGCCCATTGAAATATGATGATGTTCTCCTGGGCATTACCAAGGCAGCGTTAAATACAGATTCGTTCCTGTCCGCTGCGTCCTTCCAACATACCATTAAGATCCTTACCCAGGCCGCTGTCAATGGGGATGTAGACCCACTTTTTGGTTTGAAGGAAAATGTGATTATCGGCAAATTGATCCCCGCCGGCACTGGTTTCAAAGGAGGACCTGCTGCTACTGAAGATAAAGTTGTGGCAGGCGATAAAGAAGGCGTTGAGCTCGAAGGATCAGAAGCAGAAATCGATCTTGGTGAGATCAGTGAAGACACGGTTGTGGAAGATCTTGATATCGAGGTTGCGGAAGAAAATTAATTCTTTACCCAATTTATGATCAAGGATACGGTTTCCTCACAGGAAATCGTATCCTTTTTGTTTAAAACACTTCCCCCTTCGGTGTAAGTTAAAAAACAGCCGGTCTTTTAATGTTATAATGCTCATCGGCTAAATTCCCTGAATATTATGAATATGGAAGAATTGCGGAATACGAAACGTGGAGAGCGCACCGGGTTCATCGTATTCCGTGTTGTGTTGTAGTTGGAGGAAAAATGGATTTTGGTTTGATCCGACCGATAGATATTGACGACGAAATGAAGCAGGCCTATTTGGATTACGCCATGAGTGTGATCATTTCCCGGGCTTTACCAGATGCCCGGGATGGTTTAAAGCCTGTCCATCGACGAATCCTGTATGCCATGCATGACATGAGTATGGGTCCGGATTCCGCATATAAAAAATCAGCCCGCATTGTCGGTGAAGTCCTGGGAAAGTACCACCCCCACGGCGATATGGCAGTCTATGAATCCATGGCTCGTATGGCCCAGGATTTTTCCATGCGGTATCCTCTTGTTGACGGCCAGGGAAACTACGGCTCCATTGATGGGGATTCCCCGGCAGCAATGCGGTATACAGAAGCGCGTTTGGCTCAAACAGCCACATTGATGCTGGATGATCTGGAAAAAAATACAGTTGATTTCCGCCAAAATTTTGATGGAACCCTTAAAGAGCCTGGTGTTCTGCCAGCTTCATTCCCGAACCTGCTTGTGAATGGAGTCACGGGTATTGCTGTTGGTATGTCTACCAGCATTCCACCACATAATCTTGGCGAAGTGGTCGATGCCCTGGACTATATGCTGCAGAATTGGAAATCGATGGATAAGATCACCGTCGAAGAATTGACCAATTTCATCCAGGGTCCTGATTTTCCAACGGGAGGAGTAATCATAGAAGATCAGCGCCGCAGCGGTTTAAAAAGCGCTTACGGCTCAGGCCGGGGCAAGATCCGCGTCCGCGCTAAGGCCACTGTAGAAGAGATGTCCCGCGGTAAACACAGGATCGTGATCACTGAAATCCCGTATATGACCAAAAAAGTCACTGTCCTGGAACGGATTGCCAAACTCGTCCGCGATGAGGAGTTGGAAGGTATTGCCGATCTGAGGGATGAATCCGACCGCCAGGGTATGCGTATTGTGATCGAATTGATGAAATCGGCCCAACCGGAAAAAGTTCTTGAAGCGCTCTTTAAACGGACGACCCTGGAAAATACTTTCAGTATTATCATCCTCGCCCTGGTGGATGATGAACCAAAACTGCTGAACCTGAAAGAGGCCTTGCTGGTATATCTGGAGCACAGGCTGGAGATTGTAAAACGGCGCAGTCAGCATGATCTTGAGAAGGCTCAAGCCCGCGAACACGTTCTAGCTGGTTTAACAAAAGCGCTTGACAACCTGGACGCTGTGATAGATACGATCCGGAATTCCCGTTCCGCCCAGACTGCAAAGAATAATCTGATGCGGGAATTCTCGTTGACAGATATTCAAGCCCAGGCCATCCTGGATATGCCGCTGCGGCGTTTGGCCGGGCTGGAGCGTAAGAAGATCGAGGATGAATATAAAACCATTCAAAAGTTAATTAAGGAACTCTCCGCTTTATTAAAATCTCCCAAAAAGATGCGGGAAGTTATCGCGGTATCGCTTCAGGAGATCAAGGAGAAGTTCAACGATTCTCGAAGAACCCAGATCGCTATGGTGGAAGGTGGTTTGGAGGCAGCACCGATGCAGCTTTCTCATCTTACGCCGTCTGAAAATGTGTGGGTGATGATCAATCGGGATGGCCTGGTTGCTCGCTCACAAGGAGATGACCCTCCCCGGCCGAGCGGTTGGGATGTGCCCAACTGGTTGGTAAGGGTCAATACCCGGGATACTCTGTTCCTGGTATCCGAAGAAGGGGATGCGGCAGCTATCCCTGCCCATTCAGTACCTGAAGCATCCAAGCCAAGCCAGGGTACTCATTTTTCGAAGTTAACGCCGTTTGGCAAAGATGTTAAATTGGGTTCGGTCTTCGGATTACCGCCTAAAGAGGATCGGGGAGAAAATTGGCATGTGATCACTGTTACTGAACAGAGCATGCTGAAGAAAAGCGAGATCAGTGAATTGCCTGGACCATCTGCACATCTGTTCACTCTTGTGAAGGTAAATGACAAAGATCGCTTGGTCTCTATCAGGCTGAGTGATGGAACAAATGATATCTTCCTGGCAACAGATCAGGGAATGGCGATTCGATTTCAGGATGAGGATGTCCGAGTGATGGGATTGGTGGCTGCTGGAGTAAACGGCATGAAACTATCCCAGGGAGACCGGATCATCGGTATGGAAACGCTCTCGAAGAAAGGAGAGCTGTATTTCCTGACATCTTCCGGGAGAGCGAAGCGGGTCAAGGTGGATGAATTTCCCGTTCAGGGAAGGTATGGCAAGGGGGTCATTGCCTGGAAGCTCCCGGAAAAGGATACCCTGACTGGCATGACTGCCGGAAAAGGAACCATGAGGGTGACTGTCCACCTGGAAAACTTCGCGCCAAAATCAACCCGTCTGGATGATGCCCCCCTGCAAACCAGGGTCGCTCAAAAAGGCAAAGAGGTTGTGGAAATGCGGGATGATGACCGGGTAACCCTGTTAACGATCCCCTGGGAAATGGTTCGTCCGGTAGCTAAAGGTTAAATGATCTGGAATAAAACCAAATCATTTAGTGATGGTGAACTCTGAGAAATGGTAGGCTATTTTTCCATCTATCAACCCCAGCGTGTCGCTACCATTCTGAACATTCCCTATGGAGGAACTGGCAGTCCAGCTGATCTGCCGGGTACTGCCTTCCCCGCTGAATCCTGCTAGTGTAAAGGTCCCTTCCGGCAGAATCTCACTGAATACGGTGTTAAACCAACTTTTGACAGCTTCCTGACCCTGCACGGTCCTTTCATTGGTAATGTGGACGGCATCAGCTCTGTAGAGTGCCTTGACCTTGTCTGGGTCATGGGAATTTAGCGCATCAATGAAAAGCTCTGCTATATCTTTAGGTGGAGTTGGTCCACTGTCCCATTGGAAATCCCGGATCGTCCGAAAGTACTGCGCCGGCAGGTAGTTGTGGAGATTGCCCCATTCCCAAAAATTGAAACCAGGCAGCTTTAAGTCCTTTACTTTCCGCATGAATTCACTTACTTCAGAAAGTGTAGGTGTCCAGCCAAATTCTGTAAAGGCAGCGCCAGTAGGGAAAATCGGCGGCGTGTATTTCATATTCTGGAATTCTGTTATGCTTTTTTTCAACTGAGCGCCTGGATTGTTGGCGAACATCCAGTAGACCTGGGGCATATTCATGTCGACCTTTTTGAGGAATTCATTCCAGGGCAACTGGGGATGGTAAGAAGGATATCGATAGGAGCTGAGGGCAATCGGGATATCAGTGATGGATGCTGTCAATTGGTTCATGAAAGTTGTTGCTGAAGCAAACTTCCCTTTGTAATGACCTTCTGCGTCCAATACGTATCCATCAACACCTAATTCGCGGATGCGGCTGATAGCTTTCTGCGCCTCTTGCCCGGGTTGATCGCCAAATAGATAATGCCACCCCCAAACCTGGATACCCTCGCTTTTCAGTGCGGCACTTAGAGGAGGTATCAGATCGATCTTCTTTTCCCAATCGTAATTGTAGCTGTAAATACCATTGGCGATTTTGATCAGCACATGGCTGTAATTAGCTGCGACGGCTTTTCTGGTTATTTCACTCACGCTGCCATTATGGCAGTTCTGGATCTTCCAGATGAACATTCCTTTTCCAGTTAACATCGCGGGTCCTCACTCAGTTAGTCTGTTTTTAGAAACCTATACATATATTTCTACTTAATACCATGCTCCTAAACAGTATCCCAAAGGTCTTTCTAGGGAGAATTCAGGGCATTGTTCAATATATTTCGGATCATTTGGAAGTTGGGCAGTAATACCTGGGCACCCGATGGAGTAACCCAGGCTGTGATCATGCTCTCTGTGATGAAGTACTGGTTGATCCGGGATTTATCAGATAATTTTGCAGCTGTGGGCGATAAGGAGAGCAAAGTTGCCACGTCCAAATTTGTGGTTACGTTTTGTGCATAGGTGTTGTACAGCTGGGGGATTCTGGTCAAAGATTCCAATGAGATCAAACGGTCCAGAATGGCACTTAACACAAGCTGCTGTCGATAATTGCGGTCAAAATCATTGGTGGTGACCCGGGAACGAACGTACCAAAGTGCTTCCTTAGCGTAAAAATGCTGCCTTCCGGGATAAACGCAATGTGATAACCCATAACCCCACTTATCATCGCAAACAGTGCGCGGAACGTCAACATAAATTCCCCCCAGATCATCGATGATATACTCAAAAGTCCACAGATTAACCAGAAGATAATAATCAGGCTTAAATCCGAAATTATGCAGCATGGTGTCTTGAAATAGCGCGAAACCACCATGCGCGAAGGCGGTATTTATCCGTTGATCTGTCCAGCGGGGGATGTAAACATATAAATCTCGAGGGAAGGAAGTAACATTCACTGTTCCTTCCTCTGTATTGATGGTCAGGAGGATGATGGCGTCTGTCCTACCTATTGACCCTTTATATTTCTGGTCCGATCCCAGGATCATGATATTGATCTGATGATCGGGTTGTACTATAGGGTCTACTCCAACAGTATTGCTAACAGGCACAATATGGGCTGGAGTGGGGGTTAGGGTTGGCGTTGGGGTTGGGTAGTCCGTTGGATAATAAGTTGGTGTCGATTCCAATGGCTGGAAAGCGGTAGGTGTTGGAGTGCCGCCCAGAGATAAGACACGCTGGTTCGACGGCCTGGAAAATGGCAACCCGCCCCTCAGCTGGAGACCAAGGATTACCAGTCCCAGCAGAATAAAACCTATTATGAAGATCAAATATCGTTTATTCTTTAACATAATCTTACCGATTGGGAATCATTTCAACCTGGTCTGATTTTCCTTACCATTAACTACTTAAACGACCATTTTGCCCTGTTATCGAGTCTGCTCTAATTCTCTCAGACGCGGGCAGAGGAACCTTGCCCGATTCAACTAACATCTTAGGTAGCAAGATTTATACCAGACTGATCATTTTTTGAGGAAATTCCTATAGGAAAGCCAGCAGCAAACTTACTGTTGTTCCGGTGCCGGGTTTGCTCTCCACCCACATGCGTCCCCCTTCATTCTCAACCAAATTCTTTGTGACATAGAGATTGGTCATCACCTGGCTGAGTTTTTCCTGCTGTTGAGTTGTCAGGTGGTCATTCAAAATATCTGAAACATCGTCCGGGTGGTAACCTTTGCCCTGATCACTGATCTTAATATGGGCAAAGTGCTGGGTGCTGTCCTCTTTATAGATCTGGGTTCGGATCTGGATCTCGCTGCCGGGTTCGTTCTCCTCAATCGCATTGGCAACCAGGAAGGAAAAGATTTCCTTGAACAAGCCGTGGCTCATCTTCAGGAGGGGAGGATTATCAGGTATATCCAGAGAGGTAACTAGATTCTTCTCTTCGATCTCGGACTTGGCGTCATCGAGGCAATCCTGGATTGCAGTATTCAAAACTGCCGGTCTAACGCCGTCTGAGTCCATTTCTCCCATCTCATTGGCCTCAATTGCCGCCGGGATGGGGGCTTCAGTCTCCATTGGTTGAATTTCCTGGTCTTTCAGATCCTTGACTTCTTTTTCGATCACACCAATATATTTTTTAAGAGCCTCTTTTGAATCCTTCTTAGATAGATCTACCAGCATGGAGAGATGCCTTTGGAGGGTATTGCCCCAGCCCAAGACCTGGTCGTATTTTGCACTCTGGTTGTCAAAATCCAGCAGTAAATTCTGGTGTTCTTTGTTTAATAAAGCCAGATCTTCTTTTAGATCGCCTTTTTCCTGGGAGAGCAGCGTGAGTTTCGAAGACAGGTCCCGGATCGTGTTCTTTACGCTGTCAGATTCGCCATTCTGGGAAACTAGATGGTGGCTGAAAGCTGACTCGAATAACTTGCACAGCAAGGTTATATATTCTTGATCGTCTTTGGTCCAGGGACGATTGGAAAAAGGTGAAAAAAGCACAACGCCGATGGTTTTATTGGCGCCTGCTATATAGACTGGTGAAGCGAGCAGGTGCCCCGGCCTGCTCAACTGCAGCATCTTGGCCAGGTGAGAGAGATCTCTTGAAGTGCTGCTGGCAGGTATATGGAGCATTTTGCCGCGCTGGATGTAATTTGAAAGCAAAGGAATGCTCTTACTGTCGAGGGTGATGGCCTGCAGCGGTTCTTCCCGTATCAGGTCGTAGCCGGCAATAATGCGGATTTTGCCGTGTTCATCCGGTGTGTCTATCACCAATGCGAGATCCGCCAGGATCAGGTAAGCGGTGGTCTGGGCTATTTTATAGAGGATCCCGACTGGGTCTTTCTCGTCGAATAGACGGTCAACCAGCTCCAGGATGTTGTACTCTATACTGAATTGCTTGTGCTGAAGTTCATCTTCTTCTGGGCCTTGTATCTGGGAGAGATCTCCGATTGAGAACCGGTCAGACAACAGGAGCAGCAGAGGATAGGCCACTAGCTGAGTCAAATGCATGGATTCCAGGTTTCCACTCAACAGGCTCAGAATGGCCCCGATGAACAGTATCACTCCCATGAAAAACCCATAGTGCCACAAATTTGGTTTCCGGATTAATATCAACCCCGTACCGATCACCAGGGCCATAATAGAAAGACCCTGCCAGAAGGACATCGAACCGGTGAAGCCTTCCATTAGAGAAGGCATGATGAATATTTGTCCTGCAACAAGAAGAACGATCAAGCTGATCGATAACAGGGCAGCTGCATCAATCTCTTTGCTGGGTTCTGGAAAATTCCAGAGCCAAACGATCAGGATAATGCCTACCAGCGAGGCCGCTTGATCCAGAATTAAAAGAGTATTAGAAAATTGGGGAGTTGCTTTCCAAGAAAAATAGGTGATTACAAAGAGGACCAGGCGCAGAAGAACCAAACCAAGGACGATCTGGATCATGCGCACGCCCTGGGTAAATCTGCCTTTTTGCCAGGTACGGAACACCTTCACCAGGGTTGTGGCACAGACTAGAATAATTAGTAATGAATACCCCAGGAATGCTAGGGGCAAGTTGGCGGGATTGGTTCCTGTTTGAAATAGAGTCATATGGCGCACCTGCGTGAATTATAGCACGGGTTCCCAGTTGGGAGTACATCCCTCTCTTGAAGAAATTAATAAAAATCTCTTCTTTTCGCAAGAGGACCTGGAAGGTTGACAAACTGACAAGTCGGGGTAAAATTGCCTCTGCAAGAAAAAAATTGCCGAAGTGGCGGAACAGGCAGACGCGCTACGTTCAGAGCGTAGTGGGATTATTCCCATGTGGGTTCGACTCCCACCTTCGGCACACATAAACACAAAACCGATTCTGCAACGATGGATCGGTTTTTTTTCTGTTAGTGAGTGCCAAGGTTATTCATATACCAGGTCACTTTTTCTAAATGTCTGGTTTTTCGTTGCCGCTACCATATAGGCTAATAGTATGAATGTGTTATTTGGATGGGAATTATATGAAAAATAAATTTGAGAGATTTTACACCACGTCAAATACAGGCAGTTTTTTGATTGCCCTCCTGGTAGGTTTGGGCACAGGTATCGGAGCAGTTATTTTCAGATATTTGATTACCTTTTTTGAGTTTGTCGGGTATTCTTGGATTCCAACAACCTTCCCAGCCCTTGGTAATCTTACAGTGGTTATTGTGCCTGCAGTTGGCGGTTTGATCGTTGGGCTGCTGATCTACAATTTTGCCCAGGAAGCGAAAGGCCATGGCGTCCCTGAAGTGATGGAAGCCGTTGCGCTGCATGGAGGAAAGATCCGTCCCGTTGTTGCCCTTATAAAATCACTTGCCTCTGCCATATCCATCGGCAGCGGAGGTTCAGTTGGCCGGGAAGGGCCAATTGTCCAGATCGGCAGCTCAATTGGATCGACCCTCGGCCAAAAATTACATCTGTCCGATGAAAAGATCCGCATCCTGGTGGCTTGTGGTGCGGCCGGAGGCATTGCCGCAACTTTTAATGCCCCCATTGCTGGTGTTATCTTTGCCCTGGAAATTATTGTGGGTGAATTCAGTGTGAGGCACTTCAGCCTGGTCGTGATCTCATCAGTGGCTTCCAGTATTGTCGGCCAGGCAGTATTTGGTGATATCCCGGCTTTTTTAATCCCCGTGGAATATGGCATTACTTCACTTTGGGAGTTTTCTTTTTTTCCAGTTTTAAGTGTTCTGGCAGCCTTGCTGGGTGTGTTATTCGTTAAGTCGCTCTATTGGGCTGAAGACCTTTTCAGCGATTGGAAAGGAGTACCCGAGTGGTTGAAACCGATGATAGGGGGGATCCTATTGGGAGGCCTGGCTTTGTTGTATCCGATCCTGACAGGAATCCACTGGGAAGGTCAGCCGCAGATCTTTAATGTTGGTTACGATGTAATTGAGGACGCCCTGGCTGGAAATCTGGTCCTGGGTGTGGCCCTTGCCTTCTTATTCATGAAGCTTTTGGCAACCATCCTGACGCTGGGTTCGGGAGGATCTGGCGGAGTATTTGCTCCCTCATTATTTATGGGAGCGATGCTGGGTACTGTCTTTGAGTTGGGTGTCAGGAAAATCTTCCCCTCTATTATTGCTCCACCCGGTGCATATGCGCTGATCGGAATGGCCGCAACTTTCACGGCTGCTGCCCATGCGCCGATTACAGCAGTGATCATTTTGTTTGAACTTACCGGTGATTACCGAATAATTATGCCCCTCATGTTAACTGTCGTTATCACCACGATCATATCCCAACAGCTCTTAAAGGGAGAGTCCATCTATACCTTGAAACTATCCCGTCGCGGTGTGCACCTCAGCAGGGGTAGGGATGTGGATATCCTGGAAGGTGTCCTGGTCAAGGAAGTGATGTCCCATGATTTTACTGTGATCTCGATGAACGACAACTTGAGTAACCTGTCAATTTTACTTAACCAAACATCCAGCCATGGGGTCGTGGTTTTGGATGATGATGGTAAGCTGTTTGGGATCGTCACGGTAAGTGATCTCAGGAATGCTATTTCATCCAATAGCAATTTGGGTGAAACCAAGGTGAAAGATGTTGCTACGAAAAGGGCTGATCTTCTGATCACATACCCGAATGAAACCATTGGTCAGGCTTTGTACAGGATGGGATCACGAGGGTTGGGACGCCTGCCGGTGATCTCAAGGGAAGACCCCGGACAAATCCTGGGTTTAATCAGAAGGCAGAATATTATCCGTGCCTATCACCTGGCATTAACCAGGCGCTCAGAGATAACGCATAAAATCAAGCAGCTTGAACTGGAAACGGAAGACGACTTTGAAGTGATTCATCTGCTGGTAAATGAAGAATCTGCCATTTCAGGAAAGAAGGTCAGCGAAATTGCCCGCTTGCTGCCTGAAGATAGTTTGCTAGTTTCCATCAAACAAGATGGCCGGGGAGTGATTCCCCACGGATCTACCCTGATCTCCCCCAATGATTTTTTGACTATCATTGTTAATGGAGATGACGTTGAAGATCTAAAAGGGATCATCAAATAGCTGTGATCATCAGGGATTGAGTCCGTCTAAAGGACTCAGTCCCTTTATTGATTTGGCAATAAACTTGCAGCTATCCTCTTATTGCGACTGACAGAATTGTGCGTTAAGATAAAGATATGAACCTGAAAAAGGGCAGGACTGTTTTTCTGATAGGATTCCTGGCGCTGATCGTGATCTGGATGATCTCTTTTGGCAGCCGGATCGCAGATTTAAACCGGCTGTCCGATGAGTATGATGAATCGCAATTGACTATTTCGGCTTTAACCGCAACCACCGGCGCTTTGGCGACGGAGGTTGTGAGGGCAAGATCAGATGGTGCCGTGGCTGAATGGGCCTATAATGAGCGCAAATGGATCCGGGAGGGGGATCATCGCGTGGCGATTGTGCCGTTGGAAGGCACACCTGAAGCGCCCGTGTTGTTTTCTACGCCAATTCCTGAGCCGGAAAATATATTCCGGATCTGGTGGGAGCTGTTTTTTTCCACAAAACCTTGACCGGAGTTTTTGCGCGTGCTATAATCTGCAGTCCATAATTAACGCGGGGTAGAGCAGTGGCAGCTCGTCGGGCTCATAACCCGGAGGTCAGTGGTTCGAATCCACTCCCCGCTACTGAATACAGAGGAATTGCCAATAGATAATGTTGAGCAGTTCCTTTCTGTTTTAAGATTTGATTCTAAGGCGAAACTGAAGGATTTTCGTTTGAAGTGAGAGAATAAAAGCTTTTGTTCTAAAAGATGGTTCGATTCCTTTTCCTTATTTTGATAGTTTTTTATATCCAGTATTAGTTGTTTTGGATCATTGTTGAGGTGCAGGAACCGCGCTGGATTTATCCAGAGCGGGTTTTGTTTTTACATAGATTTTATTTATCAATCTACTTTTTCAGTTTTCTATAAACAAATCGGTCGAGCAACACTCCCCAAATTACTACGAAGATGCTCGACCCACCAAAGGAGAACTTTCAAACAGGAATCCAACGATCATTTCCAAAGAATATACATAAAATGCCGGGTCCGATATCAGGGAAGAAATAACTCGACATGAGACGTTATGATAGGGTATCATATTGAAAAATGTCAAAATCACAAATAAGAGACACGATACTAGATGCAGCTGCGGGGTTGCTGGCTGAAAAGGGAGATGGCTTTACCATGCAGCAATTGGAGGTGAGGGCGCATATATCGCGCGCTTCGATCTACCGCCATTTGGGGGGCAAGAATGAAATTCTTGCATTGCTGCGCGATGAGCGCGGTATTGCGGTGGAACAGGCTGATATACCGCTGCAAATTTTGCAGGCCGTGCGCCGTGTATTTGGCCGCCAGGGGCTGCGGGGGACGACAATGGAGCAGATTGCGAGCGAAGCGGGGGTAGGGGTAGCCACGGTGTACCGGCATTTTGGTGACAAAGATACACTGCTGAAGGCATTTATCGAGCAAGTCACGCCGCTCAACACCCTGCACATGATAATAATGAATCCTAGCGAGGATGTTGCGGGAGATCTTCGCTCATTTATGCAGGTGCTGCTGGCCTTTTCACATGAGAACCGCGATATTGTTCGCCTGGTAATGGGAGGAAGCGAGCAAGACCGACAATATTTGAACCAATTGCGAGAAAATACAGATTCGACGATGGGGCGATTGACTGCATATTTTGAAACCCAGATCAAGGCCGGTCGGGTAAAAACTCCAGGTACGGCCCAGGATCTTGCGATGGCGTTGTTGGGGATGGCGATCAATTTTGCGGTGTTTGGACCGCTGCATTATGAAATCGAGTTTGGGGACGTAGACGATACCAGTGATCTGATCATCAATATTTTTTTAAATGCATTACAGGGAACCCAAACATGACAGCATACATTCTTTCAATTAACGAGATCGGGGCAGAGGCGCTGCCCAAAGTAGGTGGTAAGGGCGCCAACTTGGGTGAGATGACTCGGGCAGGATTCAATGTGCCACCGGGTTTTTGTGTCACCACCGATGCCTTTGACCGATTTGTGGCCGAGGTAAAAGA
>JAGHAU010000108.1 GCA_021161345.1 Anaerolineales bacterium
CCCCCTTTCCCCGCCCCTTTTTTCCCGGCCTCCTTTATTCGGTCTCACATCCGCGGTCTCCCATCCCTGTCTTCCTAAATGAAACAGACCCTCAGCTCTTACTGAAAGTCTGTTAAGCAAATCAAAAGTTTGTAAAAAAGATGTAAAGAGTATTTCCTCCTTAAGGTTCCAGGACTGATTGGTCAGTAAAGAACTCCCAGGCCAGGTCCACCCCTTCTACTTCCTGGCACACCGGCCCTACTATCCGCCCGGCTAATTTTAGGAACAAGCCTGGTTGAGTAAGCGATGGCATGGTATGCCCACCACCCAAAAGGGCATAAAATAATACCGGCGCCCCTCCCTCTCCCGCCGGGTAATGATCCTTCCGGACCCGGCAGCCATCCTCAAGGTTTAGGTCAGGTAGAGCTGTGCTGTTCAGGCGAGTGGGATCAGCCTGGTTGGCTCCTACCCACCACGCCACAGTCCCTTCAGTTGACATCACCCATCCACGATCTTTGGCAACTGCACCTCCATCCCAGGGCATTAAAGGGTCTTCTGTGCCGTTTGCGATCATCAATGGTGTAGGACTTTCGGGTAAAGTTAAACCTTCTGATAGAGCTGGTAAATTGGCGATAAATGCTGCCCCGGCCGCAAAGCGGTCCGGTCTCTCATTTAATAAGCGGTAGGTCATCAACCCGCCATTGGACGCACCTGTGACGTAGATTCGAGTTTCATCAATTGGAAGATCTTCAGAAACCTTATCCAATAAAGCTATTAAGAAACCAACATCATTCACAGTCGTTTGTCCAGCAGCAGTATCAGGCCGCAGATCGTTCCAATTCTGGTCATCGCCGAAGGTATCACCGGTCTTGGTATTAACGCCATTGGGGACCAATAAAACCAATCCCTCCTCCTCCGCGATAGAAAACCAGCGATCTGTTCCATCAACCAGGGGCGAAAACAGAGAGCGCATGCTCAGTGTGCCGCCGTGCAGGTAAAGGACCAGGGCTGGTTTTTCTGGGAGCGGATCCGGAGTATAGATCCTGTACCAGCGGGTCAGACCATCATGGCTAAAACTCACTTCAGTCCAGCCTTCTGGCAGAGATGGATCGGGGACTTGATTCACCTTAACACATCCGCTCAGCAGAAAGAACAAACAAGTAAATATGACAACTTTAGATAATCTGTGCCTATTCATCAAAGGGCTCCTGTATTAGTAATACTCCACCCATTGAAAGAAGTTGCAGTAAAGATCAATCCTGGAAAATAAACTAAGCCAGCCCTCGGTGGCACTGGCTTAGTTTGAAATTCATAAAATAGAAACCTGTCCCTAGTTTCTGATCATGATGAGGGAGAGCAGTTGCAGTAATGTTTATCCAGGTCGTACGTCCCGCCTGAAGTTTTACACTCTTCCGCGTCCATTTTTTCATGGCAGGCTGGGATTTCGGTTGGGACCGGAGTGGGAGGAGGAATCTCAACCGACAAATCCTTGAAGGAATACTGCATGCCTATCAGGGTTTCCGGCCATCCGGGCTCGTAGTTGCCTATATAGGACCAGCAGTGGATCTCATTCTTAAAAGGTACTTTTGTCTCCTGATCCAGGATCGTGAGCTTCAGGTAGGTGGTGAAGGGGTTGCGGGCAATTGCCAAAACCCGGTCACCTACCTCAACCGTCCATTTGGCATCAAATAATTCAAAGGTGCCTTCCCGACAGAAGTTATTGCTCTTGGCGGTGCCAGGAACCCCTGGAGGAAGGCAAGTGCCAGTTGTATCGACAAAGAATGAATTGACTGAGGATTCGGGACCGTTTGCGCCGGACTGGACAGCATTTACTTTCCAGTAATACATAGTGCAGTCCGCCAGATCTTGTCCTGGCCCAGCCGCTGTGGATGGGAAAGCAATTTGTCCTAGCAGGTTCTGCCCGGAGAAATCAGCAGCTGTCTGGATATTGATAAGATAAGAATCAGGTATGCATCCAGTAAGAGGTTGTTCATAATGTAACATGGGCCGTAATGTGTCGATAGAAGCGCCATTGACTGGCAATATCAAATCCGGCGGCATTAGATCAGACGCTGATCCACATTCGGGTTCTGTGAAGAATGCCGCGTAATTGCTGTTATTACTGAGAGAGCCACCGAAAGTTGAATAGACATGCCACCAATATTGCCTGGCAGGCTGCAGCATTACAGAGGGAGTATAGCTAGTAATTAATCCATCCATTACTACACCATCTAAGGAAGGATCAGCGTAATCAGGAAGATCAGCCAGCTTGACCTGGTAGCCATCCGGAGTGCAGGGTCCAGGATTATTCCATTCCAGGATTGGAGTAAGCGATACAATATCATAGTTTCCTGTCCAAACCGGCTCAGGCCAGATCAATTCCGGAATTGGCAGGGAAACTGCATCGCAGGTGCATGAATCTGTTTCATCCACAGTAAAAGCCTGCGGGAAGCTGTATGGCCCCTGGATTCCTTCTGAGACCATCGCCACCCTCCAGTAATAGGTGGTGCAGTCATCCAGAGGTACACCAAAGAACGCACTTCGTGAGGCATGGGTCGGATTATCGGCATTGATGAAAATCGTGCTGAAATCAGGTGAGGTTGCGATCTGGAAGTGAGTACCTTCAGGGGAGCAACCGGTGGGAGAGTAGGACCATTCAAATATAGGATTGGCTGTTGCAGAAGTATCTCCATTCAGGGGAGTTACTGCGTTGGGAGCAACCAGTGAAGCACCGGAACAAATGGGATCCGTAAAGAACGAATAAGCATTGGATGTCGGACCCCAGACGCCATCTGCAAATGGTGTGATCCGCCAAAAATACTGAGTTGCCGGATCCAGTGGGCTTCCAGGACCCCAGCGAGTACTAGGTGAACCAGTCCCACCATTGAGGGATGTATCCACAAAACCCGAATCTGTGGAAAGCTCAACCCGATAACTTTCCGGGATACAGGACGAGATCGGCCATTCCCATTCCAGGGAATCATAACCTCGGGTGAAGATACCACCGTAGGGCGGATACACCACGCTGGTCATATACAGATCGCCAGATGTGCAGTACGGCAGTGTGAAAAAGGAGCGGCGTTGACCAGAATATCCTCCATAGCTCGAACCCACCTTCGCCCTGACCCGCCACCAATACTCCTCGGCGATATCCAGGGTGGATGGTGTCCAGGTTGTAGAATCACCGGGTACCAGCTGGGTATGTTCAATCACCGCATAATCCCTGTCCTTGGAAAGGATGATCTCAAATTCTTCTGGCTCACAAGTATCGGGATAGGACCATTCCAGAACCGCGGCGCTTCCGTCCACAACCTCCCGCCAATCGGGCGAGACAAGGTCCGGCTGCACCAGGGAGCCCGAATCACAGGTAACGTCACAAGAGGTTAAAGCCAAGGCTGTAAATAAGAGGAACAAGACGAAGATGGTCTTTCTGGACATATCATCCTCCAATACTAGGTGAATTTAATTAATTAACGAAAGGGAAACCGAAAAAGTTACACCGATAAAATACCCCCATGGTTGATAATACTTGATTATTGACCTTATCGCAAATAAAAACCAACCCAGAAGGGTTGGTTTTTCGAGCAAATCAACTAAATACCTGTAAAAGACAAGTTTAGATAACGTTAAGTTCTCTTCCGACCTTTTTGAAGATCTCAAGAGCCTGATCCAGGTCATCTCTGGAATGGGCTGCCGAGATCATGACCCGGATGCGGGCCAAACCCTTGGGCACGGTCGGGAATCCAATTGACATGGCAAAAACGCCAGCTTCAAATAGTTTCTTACTGAACTTCTGCGCCAGGGGCGCTTCACCCAGCATCACCGGAGTAATAGGTGTAGTGCTCACACCGGTATCAAATCCCAGGGCTTTCATTTCAGCTTTGAAATAGGCCGCATTTTCCCACAATCTGTCAACCAGCTCGGTGGAACTTTCCAGTATTTTCACTGCTTCGATGCAGGCCGCTACATCCGGGATTGTCATGGCTGAAGAGAACAGGAAGGGCCGACCGCGCTGAAAAAGCCATTCCACAACCAGGGGATCACCGGCAACCACGCCGCCCACCACGCCAAATGCCTTGGAAAGGGTCCCCACTTCCACGTCCACCTTGCCGTGCAGTTTAAAATGGTCCACTATGCCCCGGCCGCCTTCACCCAGGACACCTTCGCCATGGGCATCATCCACCATCAGGATCACATCATATCCACGTGTGACTTCATAGATCTCGTCCAGCGGGGCTACATCGCCATCCATGCTGAAAACGCCATCTGTCACCACCAATGCCCGGCGGTACTCTGCCCGATGTTGGTCAAGCATTTCTTTGAGCGATGCAGGAGAACAGTGATCATAGGCTATGATCTTGGATTTTGCCAGCCGGCAGCCATCAATAATGCTGGCATGATTCAAACGATCAGAAAAGATCACATCTTCTTTTCCAACCAGGGCGGGAATAGTAGCCAGGTTAGCACTGAAACCGGACTGGAAAGTGATTGCTTTTTCTACCCGTTTAAATTCCGCCAGTCGTTTTTCGAGTTCCAGGTGCAGATTAAGAGTGCCGGCAATCGTGCGCACTGCGCCCGGTCCCACACCATATTTTTCAGCAGCATCTATGGCAGCTTTAACTATGCGGGGATGATTTGCCAACCCCAGATAGTTATTGGCGCAGAAGTTCAGCACTTTTTTCCCATCCACTACCAGCCAGGCGCCCTGAGGGGATTCCAGGGTACGGATTTGGTTATATAAACCAGCTTCTTTTAATGACTCCAGCTCAGTTTTGATCCAATCCAGTGAATTAGCCATGATTTTTCCTTTCGTGTTAAGAACTTCAGGTATTTATTCCTAACTATTATACGCCTTTACCAGGTCCAGTTTCTTTTGCCGTGTTAGTTTTTTGATCTCATTTTCCCGCTTTTGAGCAGCGGACCGGTTGGCAGTTTCTTCCAGGTATCGCAAGGATACAGGCCGACGCCAGCGCGTATATAATGCTCCCTTACCGGAATTATGTTCTTTGATGCGTCTTTCTGGATCAGTAGTCCAACCCGTGTACAGAGATCCATCCACGCATTCCACCATATAACAAAAATATCCGACGGTTTTAGCGCTCAATCATCCTCTCGAGTTGGCTTTGGCCCTCTAAAACCAAGCATCTGGGTCAGGATCCCCCGCTTCCGGGTTTCGATCTTCGGTTTTTCGATCCATTTCCCTTCCTCACGATCAGCCAGCCACAGATCTCTGCCTTGCTGCAGTTTTGTGAAGGATTCTTCCAATTCTTCCTGGTTGGCTGTATCAACCAGATCCCGGATTTCAACCAGGGACTGGATCAGATCATTGATCAAGCGAGCTGCATTTTCCTGATTATTGATCAGAGAAGACGCCAAGGCGCCGGGCAGCTCATCCTGCCCAAATGGGTTTATCAGTTGGTAGTAAGGTTTTCCAGCAACTTTGCGAGCCTCCCGCCACCCCGGCGCTTCAAGGCTGGTCTTTAACATAGACGCAGCAAGTACCTGGGGCATCAAATGGGTCATGGACATCAATCCATCCATTTCTCCTGCATCGCTAAAGTATGGCAGCGCACCCAACAGTTGAGCTAAACTAGTAGCCATATTGATCGCTTTATTACTGGCTGACTGGCTGGTGATCACTCCTATCAAATTATCTCTAAACAGGTCTTCATGAGCAACTTCGGGGCCAAATCCACATTCCTCCAGGTATTCCGCATCTATCACCGGTGTGAAACCCACATAATGGCAGGTATCCGGCAAGAATTCCTTAACCCACCCCAAGACCGGCATTTTTAATGGCGAAGTGTCAATCACCAGCGTATCGTCCTTCAAATCCTGGCAGATATGTTCCAGGACTTCACGAGTCTCCTGGAGCGGCAATGCCAGCAAAACAATATCAGCTTCAGTGACGGCGCCAGATAATGTCAGGGCAATCTTGTCTACTGCTCCATTTTCTTTTGCCAGGTTCACGGCATCCCGGGATTTATCATGCCCAACCCGGAGAATTGATTCCTTGTGTTTCGCCAAGGCCAATCCAGCGGAGGCGCCTACCTGTCCCAAACCAATGATTGTCAATTGAATTTTCATGATATTTTCCTAGTTTTGATTATCAGCTATTTGAAGTTTATTTAATAATTCCAATTTTCTTTGGGAAGATGATGCCGGGTGTTGGTAGTTTTCATGATTCTGTATCAGCCAAACCACAGTTTCGGTGCAGCCGGTCTTCCTGGCCAATTCGGCACCCCAATCAGCGTGCTGATTTATGATAACCAGGGGGCGTTTGAAACCTTCTGGCTCACCCTTTCCCCATCTGATAGCTAGGTCAGGCGAAAGACCACCTACTAAAACAGCGAATACCCTTTCCCAACGGCGGAGTGGGTGCAGACCTTTACCTATGTCGTGCAGGAGGGCAGCTTTGATCAGCTCGTCATCGTCCTCTCCCTCATCCAGTACGGAATTAAACACGCTAAAAGAATGATTCTGGTCCGGGGTCGGCATTTTTGAGAACAATACAATCTCCACTGGATCCAGGAAGAGCCTGATCCTGTCCCAATCATTCTGAGATAAAGAGGGTTTAAAAGACTGCTGGAACTGCCAGATCCGGTAGCCAATTCTTCTTTTCATATACCGATCAGTATATTCATCAAGAAGTAAAGTGGTTCCCTGATGATCCAGCCCAGCAGATCTACCCCAAGTCGGGGACCTACCATAAATAGCAGGATCAGTATCATCGGTCCATAAGGACGTATCCTGGCTGTGACGTTTTTCCAGCTATCCGGCATAAAGAATTCTGCGATCTTATCTCCATCCAGGGGAGGGAGCGGAATCAAATTGAATAAGGCCAATACCAGGTTGATGGTCATAAAATCAAACAGAAAACGCGCTGCTGTTGGCAGGATGGTTGGCGCAGATCCATATGAGACAAGGACATCATTCGCGGTCAAAAAAGCCAGCTGAAATGGGATGGCAGCAATTAAGGCCATTAGGAAATTTGACAAAGGGCCAGCCAAAGAGACCCACATCAGGGCAGATGGAGTGCGCTGGCGGAGGGTATAGGGATTCACCGGGACAGGTTTTGCCCATCCAAACCCTACCAGAAGCAGCATCAAAGATCCGATTGGGTCCAGGTGAGCCAGGGGATTCAGAGTTAGCCGCCCATTGATGCGAGGTGTGCTGTCTCCAAAATAGTTCGCTGTCCAGGCATGGGCGAACTCATGGATCGTAAATGCAATAATTAAGGTAATCGCTCGCGACACAAAGGTAGCGATATTGATATTAAACATAGGTTTACTCCTGGGGGGATTATACCATTTCGGATAAATCATCCCTGGGGCCTGGTTAGTCGCAGGAGTACCTAAATAACAAACTCACCCGAGTCATAAAACAGTTCATCATCCACAATGATCTGTCCCCCATCCCGCATATCGCAGATCATGTCCCAGTGAATAGCGCTTTTATTGAGGCTGCCAGTAATGGGATATCCCTGGCCCAGCGCCATATGGATCGTTCCCCCGATCTTTTCATCATAGAGGATCTTTTTGATAAATCGATTAATTCTCAGGTTGGTCCCGATGGCGAATTCTCCCAGGAAGCGGGAACCCTGATCCATGTCCAGCATCGACAATAAGAAATCCTCATTCTTTTCTGCCGAGGCTTTCTCAACTCTTCCCTCTTCAAAATGAAGCTCCACACCGCTCACTTCTTTCCCTGTGAGAATACAGGGATGAGTGAAACGGATCCAGCCATTCACTGAATCCTCAACCGGACCGGTGAAAATCTCCCCGCTGGGCATATTCTGTTTACCATCCGAATTGATGAATGTCCGGCCCTCAATAGATAAGCTGAGCTCAGCATGTGGCCCTCTTACCTCTACTTGTTTTTTCCCTTTCAGCCAATCCACCAGAACCTGCTGCTCATCCTTCATTTTCTTCCATTCCCCTACTGGATCATCAGAGTCGCTGAAAGTTACACTATATACATAATCCTCAAAGTCTTTCAAACTCATCCCGGCATCATCCGCATATGCTTGCGTTGGATAAAGCGTACTGACCCTTCGCAGATCTCCAGATGACATACGTTCAAAGTATGTATCAAAGATCGGTTTATTGGCCTGTTTATGGATTTTTATTCTCTCTGGATCAATATCTTTGATTCCCTGGGTATTAAACTCACTCAGGATAAATATCCGGACATCAAAATCCTTATTCAGGGTTTCCCAATAACGATCCAGATGTTTGAGCTGATCATCATTGGCTTCTTCAAAAATGATCTTATCAAGACCTTCGTAACCCAGCGTTGGCAGGGGGACCTTATAAGGCAGCAAGTACGGATATCCTCCCCTACAGAGCACTTCCCGCACGACCTCCTGGACCAAGGGGGTGGCCAGGGGTTGAGCGATGATACCAACCAGATCCTTTTCCCTGACTTCCACACAATAGTTCACAAGCGTTTGTGCCAGGTTATTTACACGGTGGTCTGCCATAATCTCCTCCTCAGTACATCCAGATCAATGATTAGCTACAAGTATAAAACTCTCTGCCTGGCAAATCAATCTGATGAAGGTAATGACCTCCCCGGAAAGACCTTTCCTCCAAAATGATATAATGCCCTCATGCTGCCCGATTTAGAATTAAACGACTTGTTAAAGCTGCGAAAAACCCACCCCTGCGGAGAAGATCGCTGGAAGGTTATCCGCCTGGGAGCAGATATAAAGATCGAATGCCAGGGCTGCGGCAGGCAGGTTATGCTGTCCCGCCGTAAATTGGCCCGCCGTGTAAAAACCAATCTCTCCCTGGAGGAACGTATAAATGAGTGACCTTTATCTGGTCGCCACACCGATTGGCAACCTGGAGGATATGTCTTTCAGAGCTGTGCGGATATTAAAAGAAGTCCCGCTGATCGCTGCCGAAGACACCCGTACCTCTGCCAAACTGCTGAAACATTATCAGATTGGAACTCCCCTCACTTCTTATCACGATCACAATAAGAGTACCAAGACCGAGGCATTGATAAACCATCTACATGAGGCTGACCTGGCCCTGATATCAGATGCGGGGACGCCTGCCATTAACGATCCCGGATTCATACTGGTCCAGGCAGCTCTTGCCGCCGGGCACCGGATTGTACCTGTGCCAGGCCCCAGCGCGCCAATTGCCGCCCTATCGGCTGCTGGGCTTCCCACGGATAATTTTCTATACCTGGGTTATTTGCCTAGAAAGAAAAAAGCTCGTCAGGACCTCTTATCATTAGTAAAGGATCTTCCCTGGACGTTGGTGTTCCTGGAAACACCCCACCGATTGCTGAACGCGTTGGAAGATTGTCTTTCCATACTGGGAGATCGGCAGATCGCCGTAGCCCGGGAACTGACCAAACTGCATGAGGAAATCAAACGGGGAAGGATCGACCAGGTCCGTGAATATTACACGGAAAAAGAACCAAAAGGGGAAATTACATTAATCATCGGTGGGAAAGAAAAAGAGCAAGTTTGGGATCAAAACAGGTTGCATAAAGTGATCCAGGAAGAGATTGGACAGGAAGGGATCAGCCCCAGCCAGCTTGCCAAAAGGTTGGCAAAAGAATCAGGCTGGTCGCGTAAGGACATCTATGATCTACTGCAGGGTTTGCAGGAATAGAAAATATAAATATTAAGGGAAGTAAAGGAAATTATGAACTTAAATAAC
>JAGHAU010000049.1 GCA_021161345.1 Anaerolineales bacterium
ACATCATGTGATCCGGCTGCCTTGCTGTGCAGGACTAAAGGGAACTCCCCATCAATATCTGGCGACCTGGTCAGGGATTGATTTTCCCCGCCTTCCGGTCCGTATTGGTAATAGAGCTTATCCTCCTCACTGCCATCACGGAGAAAGATAGAATCACCAGCATTGTTCAAACCCAGGCTGCCAGCACTGAATACCTGGCTGGCCCCAAACTCGCCCTGGGGATCACCTCCACCAAATACCACCACCGCACAGCCCCCTTTCAGGATGGTTCCATCCGGGAAAATATAACGGATCTTCAAGGAATCGCTGATTGACCACCCGCTCAGATCCAGATCAAGTTCCCCAATATTCACGAACTCCAAAAATTCATCATCATCGCTGTGAACTAGACCGTCATTATTGGCATCACCCAGGTTCGGATCCGGATCTGCGTGAACCTCATTCAGGACGATATCCGGGTCTTCCATGTAGAATGGGGTTGCTGTCACAGTCGGCAGCAGGGAAGGAGTGATCGAAAGGGTTGGAGTCGCGGTAACAACCTCTGTGCTAGTTCTAGTTATTAAAGGGTGGGGTGTTTCGCTTGCAGTCGGAGCGAAAGTTGCGGGAGGAGTAACCGTCAGGGATGAACTAATAGTTGTCGTTGGGGTCCAAGTCATTTCATTTGTTGCTGTTAAAGCTGCGGTAGGTGTTGATGATGGCATTGGCGTTATTGTTGGCGATAAGCTCGGCGGTGGAAATTGCGTGACTAAAACTGTTATTGTCAGGGAGGGGCTCATTGATGGGATAACTTCTACTGAAGGAGTTGATGTAATCGTCCCCACAGAAGTAGCGGTTTCTGTTGGCATCATACTGGCCGTCACAGAAGGAGATGGCGGAGGACTGAGTGTGTAAGTTGCCGATGGTTCCAAGGTAAGTGAAGCAGCCTGGGTAGGTGGAGAGCGATCCAGCTGGCCTGGAGAAACTTGTTCCCTTTCTCGCCAATCCCCTCCCCTGTCCCGGTCCCTTTCCGGGGGGTATCTTTCCAGGCTGTGTCCCTCTTTGGGAGCCGGCGGAGGCTCAGAAAATCCCCCTGCAGCAGAACTTCCATAAACGAGCATATCCACTACACCATCCCAGGGATCTAGCAGGATTGCTTCATCCCCGCTATTGCTGAACTGAACTCCACTTCTACCCCAACCAGCATAAGGCAGCATGTCTGGGACGCGGGAATCGCTGGCTTCCATTTCAAAATCGGGCAAAAAACCAAACTCCGAGAAAAAAACCTTCGCTTGGTGGGCAATGACCAGCACCTCCTGCCCCTTGATGAAATATCCATCCGGAAATCTCAGCATGCCTTCCTTGCCAGCCGCTGAAGTTTCATCCCCAAGTTTGATACCGACCAAGGGCTGGTTATACAGCTCGGGATTATAGATCTCGACCCACTCTCCTCCAGGCTCTTGACCAATTGGATTTGGATAAAATTCGGAGATCAACAACGTTACCGGGTAATAGGTAAGAGATGGGATGACGATTGCTGTAGGTGTTAGGGTGCTGGTTAGCGAACTTGATGGTGTACCTGAGGAAGTTCCAGGTGTGGGTGTTTCCTGCATACCAGTTATCCTCAGCCCGGTGGATGAATTCCCCACCATCAGATCCGAGGACGCTTTCCTACTCACTACTCTGAAATCAGATCCTCCTATCAGTTCGAGCAGATAACCAGATGTATTCTGCCGTAAAATACCTGCCAGGTTCTGGACTAAATCTCCAGTTGATAATTTCCCAAGTCTATGGAGTTCTCCGGAACCGGGTAGTTGAAGAATTATGGATTGGTTAGGCAAGCAGACCATCTGAAGGGCCGGATCCAGATTGAAGGCAGGCAGGACGCTGGGTAAAATTGCTTCTAGAACTCCCTCCAGGAATTCCCCTTCCGGGAAATAGACCAGCATTCCTTCCCAGTTTTCATAACGGAAGGAATCTGGATCGAGGTAAAATTCTTCAATCAGGTTGATCTCAGGCGGGAGTTCATTTCCTAGAGAGAGGATCTCCATCCCGGCCTGGTCGGACTTGATCCTGGTCTCACCACCAACCTCCTCAACCAGTCCAGTAACCTGTACCTCATCTCCCATATGCACAATATCTTCTGCGCCCTCTCGTTCGACAAATATTCCTCGCGAACCGCCCTCATCAACCGGGCAGTTCTGATCGACCAGGAAGAAACCAGCAGGAATCTTCCCTTTCAAATTGGCGCTGACCAGGCCCTTAAGGGTGACTTTTTGGCCCACATACCCAGAAATTTCACCATTTCCTTGCACTTCACAAATCGAGAGTCTTTTTGGAGTAAATTTGCAGGCCCCCCACAGCAATCCAGCACCAAGAATGATAATTACCGGAATCAAAACCCGAGTTATTTTTCCCCCCATTTCAGGCATATTTCCCCCAATTAAATATCAAATAAAGTGGATTACATAAAATCTGTGGTTTGAATATTTCTCTCTTCCACTATAGAGAATTCTAGCTCCCAAATCAAGAGGTTTCTTGTAATTAATTAGGAGGATATGGCCTCCCCGAAGGTTACTGCAGCCTTTATTACCATAAAATTTTACTGGTATAATCTATCTGTTAGAAAAAAGGAGTTAGTAGTGGCATTTTCTCCCTTCGATTGGCTGTTGGGATATTTCTCACTTGATATTGGAATCGATCTGGGAACGGCAAATACCCTGGTACACGTCAATGGTAAGGGTATTGTCATTCAAGAACCATCCTGGGTAGCTATTAACAAACGCACCCGGGAGCCTATTGCGATCGGTGCAGCCGCAAAAGAAATGATCGGCCGCACTCCGGCCGATATTATAACTCTCCGTCCTCTGCGTGATGGTGTGATTTCCGAGTTTGAGATCACCCAGGCGATGCTGGAATATTTCATCGCCCGAGCCCATCAACAGAGCATAGTGCCTGTTCCGCGGCCGCGGGTAGTGATCGGTATTCCTGCTGGTGTCACAGAGGTAGAAAAAAGAGCTGTTTACGACGCAGCCATGGCCGCTGGTTCCCGCAACACCTATTTGATCGAAGAACCCGTCGCAGCAGCCCTGGGCGCAGGGCTGCCCATTGATGAAGTTGGCGGCAGCATGATCGTAGATATCGGCGGCGGCACATCCGAAGTTGCCATCATGACCATGGGCGGTGTGGTTTCATCCCGCTCACTGCGTGTGGCCGGCGATGAACTTGATGAGGATATCATCCAGTACATCCGCAATAAATACAACATCCTGATCGGACAGAGATTGGCCGAAGAAACAAAGATCACTATCGGATCCGCCTTCCCACTCGCGGAAGAAAAAACCATGACCTTGCGGGGCCGAAATTTGGTAACCGGGTTGCCGGATTCTATTGAGATCTCATCGATCGAAATAAGGGATGCAATCTCAGATTCCGTTCAGACTATCATTGATACTGTCCGTGATGCCCTGGACGAAACCCCACCTGAGATATTATCAGACCTGATGGATAACGGCGTTTGCATGGCAGGCGGAGGATCGCTCCTACAGGGGCTGGATCAGCGCCTGACCGAAGAGCTCAAGGTCCGAGCCTGGCTCGCCGAAGACCCGATCAGCTGTGTGGCCAGGGGCGCTGGAGTCGCCCTGGAAGATTTGGACAAATGGAAGGGATTATTCATCGGCTTGGAACGCAAAAGCGCCCATAGAGATTAAACTCCCGGAATTCCAAACTATTCTGCCAACCCCCGAAATCCTTTTCACATTTATCAGTTTCGCTCACTACCCCGGGGAGCGGTAGAACCAATCACCCCACCCGTGTATGAATATTCGATTTCCAAAATCACTTCGCATAATAGCTCTTAGTCTGGTAGCCATCGGCATCCTTGCCCTGGCGCTCAGTGGTGTTTTTAGCTCTTTTTCGCGCTGGGTGGTATCCCCAATTACATCTGTCCAGACCTGGGTTTCCCGACAGTACCAGGGAGTCGATAATTTCGTTTCAGCCTCCCAGGATATCCGGGAGATCCGCCAGCAGAATACTGAGCTAGAAGCAGAAAATGCTCGCATGCAAGCCCAGATAGTGGAACTGCAGCAGCAGTTAGTGGAGTTTGAAATATTATCAGCCCTGCTGGAATTTGCCAGGGCCAATCCAGAACACCAATATATTGGCGCCTCAGTGATCGGTCGGGATCCAAGTCCTTTCCTGAATTACATCATCATCAATCGGGGATCGGATGATGGGCTCAGGCGAGGTATGCCTGTTGTCACTCAAAACGGCCTGGCTGGTCGGGTGGTACAGGTTACAGCAACAGGCGCCAGGGTAAGCTTGATCACCGACCCAGTAACAAAGATCAACGTCCGCGTGGAACCTTCCAGGAGCGCAGCTGTTTTGAGCGGCTCAATTAAAGGAGATATTACTCTCGAGCAAATCCCCCAGGATGACGATGTGAATCCTGGCAACCTGATCCTCACCTCCGGCCTGGGAGGAAACTACCCATCTAATATCATCGTTGGTCAGATAACCAGCGTCCGCAGTCGGGAGAATGCCCTTTTTCAAAGCGCATCTGTACAGCCTGTGACAGATTTCTCGGATCTGAGCATTGTACTGGTTATCATCAATTTTGAACCTGTCGACTTCAACCCTCTGATCCCCGATTCTGGCACTCCCTGAACTGGAACAATACCCAGATTATGTCAGTGATATTAAGTATCCCCACCTTAGGTCTAATAGCCATTCTGCAATCTGCTGTGGTCAGCAGGCTGCCGCTTAATCGCGGCACTGCGGATCTTATGCTGGTTGTGCTGGTCGCTATAGCCCTGCAGAAAACTGTCAGCACTTCCTGGCAGTGGAGTATTGTCGGCGGCTTATTCATGGACTATCTCTCAGGATTGCCATTTGGTATTTTCACGGTAAGCTATCTGCTCGCGACTGGTCTGGCATTGATCATCAGGGAAAGGATCTGGCGTTTTTCATTCCTGATGCAGCTGCTTGTGGTATTCTTTGGAACTATGTTCTCGCACGCGTTATCTTTCCTGGTTCTGTTTCTCCAGGGAAGCGAGATCATGCTCGGTACCGTTCTGCAGGTAGTCACATTACCAAGCATCATCCTCAACTTCATGATCTCACTGCCAATATTCATACTTACCCAGGATATCCTGGAACAGGTCAACCCGCAGGAATAATATGTTATCTCCTATCTCCTCCCACAATAAGATTACCAGCGGCCGGATCCTGTCTTTTGCGGCCGTGGTTGGAGTTGTCTTCCTGATATTCATCTTCCGGCTGTTTTCTGTCCAGATCCTGAATGGGGATACCTGGGTAGCTGCTGCGCTTGAGAATCGCTTGCGGGAAATCAGCCTTGCCCCCACCCGGGGAGTGATCTTTGATCGCAATGGAATCGTTCTGGCCCGCAATGTTGCCTCTTATAATGTGGTCGTCCTGGCAGCAGATCTTCCTGATGATGAAGGATCGATCCAAAATATCATCCGCTCCCTGGAAGAATATATCGATGTCCCGGTTACACGGGGAGAGATCACTCCTGAAAATCCGTTTGTGCCCTGTGTTTCCGATCACGGTATCAGTCAGATCATTGAATATGGAGAGTTAAGCTCCCCATACCGCGAGGTGAAGATTGCTTGCAATATACCCGAAACTACGGCCAGGATCATCCAGGAGAAGACCATGGATTGGCCGGGGATCACCCTGGAAATCGAGACTATCCGGGATTACCCAACCGGTTCATTAACAGCCAATATCATCGGTTTTTTAGGGCCAATCTCAAGCCTAGAAGAAGGGTATTACACTGAAAGGGGTTTTGTCACAAATCGCGACAAAATCGGTTATGCCGGACTGGAGCGATTTTATGAATCCATTCTCTCTGGAAAACCTGGCAAACGGGTCGTAGAGGTGGACGTCGCCGGCCGAATAATACGCGATGCAGTCCCTGTGATCTCCTCCCTTCCGGGGCAGAACGTATACACCACTCTCGATACTCGCCTACAGCAGGCGGCGGAGTCGATCCTGTTGGATGAGATCGGGGACTGGAACGCATATTTCGGAGAACTGCGAATTACCAGCGGCGTGGTGATCGCCATGGATCCCCAGACCGGAGAGATACTGGCCATGGTATCCTACCCCACTTACGAGAACAACCGTATGGCTCGCATCATTCCCGCCTATTATTATCAGCAGTTGAACCTGGATGTCCGCAACCCTTTGGTGAACCAGGCGGTCGGCGCAGAACTTCCGGCAGGATCGGTTTTCAAGATCACCACCGCTCTCGGCGCCTTGAATGAGGGCGTTGTCACTCCGGATCAGGTTATTACCACACCACCTGAGATCCAATTGGCAAATAAATATACACCCAATGACCCCGGCAACAGTAAAACCTACGTAGATTGGAAAGACGACGGCTTTGGTGAACTGGACTTTATCGGCGGTATCTCCAACTCCAGCAATGTGTACTTCTATCAGTTGGGCGGCGGCGACGCCGAGGAGCTGGGCACGGGGATTCCCAATGAGGTCCCGGAAGGATTGGGCATTTGTCGTCTGGGCACATATGCCCGCGCTTTGGGCTACGGGGACTATCTGGGGATTGAACTTCCGGATGAAGCCGACGGCATCGTTCCGGACCCCAAATGGAAACGTATCGCTCATGGTGAAAACTGGTCCACTGGAGACACCTATATCACCAGTGTGGGCCAGGGATTCGTAACAGCCACACCGCTGCAGATTCTCGTTTCCGCGGCTACAATCGCCAATAATGGAAGATTGATGCAGCCTACCGTCATTGAAAGGATCACCAACGCAGAAGGCGAGGTTGTCCAAGCTTTTGAACCAGAAGTGAAATGGGATATAACCCTGGATCCTGTCATTGATATCTACTCATCTCCAACCAGCGCCGGCGGATGTGAGGCAAAATTGACTGGAGAGACAACCACTGTAAAACCCTGGGTTGTTGAAAAGATCCAGGAAGGCATGCGCGCCGCAGTCACTGGCGGCACCCTGGAAGATGTCTTTAAGAATATCGGTATTGCCGCAGCTGGGAAAACCGGTACAGCTGAATACTGTGACACTTTTGCCAATGAAAAAGGCCTTTGCATTCCTGGCAGCTGGCCCTCCCATGCTTGGACCCTCGCCTATGCGCCTTATGACAATCCAGAGATTGCCGTAGTAGCCTTCGCCTATAACGGCGGTGAAGGCGCCACCGTAGCCGGTCCTATCGTCCGAAGGACCATCGAAGCCTACTTCGAACTCAAGACCATAGACAGCAGAGCAGTCCTCCCCTGAGTTCTCATGCTATAATCTTATGAAGTGCTTAAAACCCATTTTTTGGTGGTTTTAATGACGGAGTATACCCCATGCAAGCACAAGAAATCGAGATCAAAGGTATCAAAAACGGGATTTTAATCGAGCTCAAAGATGGAGAATGGGAGGACCAAAAAGACGCCCTCCTTTCACATATTGATGACAACCTGGCCTTCTTTAAAAGCGCTCGGATCGTCCTCGATGTGGGAGACCGATCCTTGAAATCTCCAGACCTTTCAGGCCTGCGAAATACTCTGTCTGACCGCGATGTCAAACTCAAAGCAGTATTAAGCACTTCCCTGGTCACTGAACGGGCATCTCAGGATCTGGGTCTGGAAATTAAGCTGGACGAATCCTCCCCAGAACCAGAAAAGTCGTCCATAAACTCCATGCTGGATGGAGATGAAGCCATATTCCTCCACCGCACACTGAGGTCAGGACACAAGGTTAAATATCAAGGTCATATTGTCGTTTTAGGGGATGTAAATCCGGGAGCTGAACTGATAGCCGGCGGCAACATCATTATCTGGGGGCGGCTGCGGGGTGTAGCCCACGCCGGAGCTGGAGGAGATACCAGCGCTGTGGTATGCTCCCTGGACCTTTCCCCTACTCAGCTGCGAATATCTGATAAAATCAGTGTCTCTCCTCCCAGAAAGGGCAAACCCCATCCGGAGATTGCCTTCCTGGAGGATGGACAGGTTACAGCCCGGGATTGGGCTGCAGGAAAATAATCATTCAACAGGAATCCTATATGAGCGCAAAAGTCATCACAATCACATCTGGAAAAGGCGGTGTTGGAAAAACAACCGCTACAGCCAATATCGGGGCAGCCCTGGCAACAATGGGCCAGAGGGTAGCTTGCATCGATGCCGATATTGGCCTGCGAAATCTGGATGTGGTTCTGGGCCTGGAAAACAGGATCGTTTACGACCTGGTTGACGCGGTAGAAGGACGCTGCCGCTTAAGCCAGGCCATGATCAAGGATAAACATATTCCAGACCTTTACCTGATCCCTTCCGCTCAGACCAGGGATAAAACCGCAGTATCTCCTTCTGACATGATCCGTATATGTGATGAGCTGCGGCCAGATTTGGACTGGGTTATCGTAGACTCACCGGCTGGAATTGAACGCGGCTTTAAGAACGCCATTGCTCCAGCAGACGAGGTCATCGTAATCACCAATCCGGAAGTTTCGGCGGTCAGGGACGCAGATAGAATTATCGGGATCGTAGAAGCCGAGGAAAAAGGAACTCCGAAACTGCTCATCAATCGCCTCAATCCTGAAATGGTAAAACAAAATAATATGCTCTCTGCCGATGATGTGGTCGATCTACTGGCCATCCATTTGCTGGGCATCGTTCCAGAGGATAAAGCGGTGCTCATCAGCACCAACCAGGGCACACCCATCACTCTCGATAATAAGAGCCTGGCAGGGCAAGCCTATCAAAATATTGCCAGGCGATTAATGGGAGAAGAGATCCCCCTGCTGGACCTGGATAAAGGCAGCGGCTTCTTCAACCGGATTTCTAGCGTATTCGGATCAGGAGATTAACGATATGGATAACTTCATTAATCGCATCTTTTCAAAAGAACCGAGTAGCGCTGATAAAGCTAAGGACCGCCTGAGACTGGTATTGATCAACGACCGAACTGATCTATCGGCCGCCGCGCTGGAAAACCTCAAAGACGACCTGCTGGAAGTCCTTTCCCGTTATATTCATATCGATCCAAAATCCATGCGGATCGATATCACACAGGAAGGCCGCCAGCAGCGCTTAATCGCGGATATTCCTATATCAGGACCCATAAGCCGGAAGTACTGAGATATGCGACCAATTTCCTGGCGCCACTTTGATTTCTGGCTGCTCGGCGCCGTGGCTTTTCTGACCATATTTGGCGTAACAATGATCCGCTCCGCTATTGCGGGCAATATTGAGCTAGTCGAAGCCAATACCGTTGTTAAGCAGATCATTTTCGCAGGTGTGGGTTTTGTCATCATGGCAATCACAGCCATGATCGATTACCGCTACTGGGGTGCATTAAGCACGGTTCTATTTCTAGTGACCTTCGGAGCCCTTGGTCTGCTCTATCTGGTTGGCGGCACCTTGTTTGGCTCTTCACGCTGGTTTGCCGTTGGCCCGATCCTGATCCAGCCTTCCGAGATAGCCAAGATAACCATCATCTTGATCCTGGCCAACTTCTTTTCCCAAAAGATTGACGAGATCAAAAAACCGCGTGTCATCATCCAAAGCCTGGTGATCACATTCCTGATCGTGTTCTGGATCATCCTGCAGCCGGACCTGAGCACCTCAATCGTGATCCTCGTATTATGGTTCGCCCTGTTATGGGCCAGCGGTTTGGATATTAAACAACTCTTGATAGCTGGAGGCGCAGTCGCAGTCGCCCTTGGGGTCGTCCTCCCACTTATGTTGTTGAATTATGATCCCGCTAATACAGATACCTTGATCAAACCCTATCAGCTGGAAAGGATCATCAACTTCGTATTCCCTGATCAAGAAGCCAGTTTTGGGGCCATCTATAATGTGCGGCAGGCCATGATCAGCATCGGTGATGGTGGTTGGATTGGACAGGGTTATGGAAGCGGCTCCCAGGTCCAGCTTCGTTTTCTAAAAGTGCGTCATTCAGATTTCATCTTTTCAGCTCTCTCGGAGGAGTTCGGTTTTGTTGGAGCGCTGCTGGTAATCGCGACCCTGGCC
>JAGHAU010000251.1 GCA_021161345.1 Anaerolineales bacterium
ACAAAACGTTGCCTTACAAACAAGTTCCCTTACGGAATTCTCTATAGAATTGTTGAAAATAATATCCGCATAATGGCAGTAATGAATTTGCATCGAAAACCTGGGTATTGGAAGAATAGATAAAAAAAGCAGAACAAAATAATGGAGCAGATGCAAACTGTGTTCAGCCGCTATCTATTCACCCTTCTGGAAGGAATAGCCTACAGAGTCAACTTATTTATTTAAGGACGTCCCCCTTTTCGCTCAAAACTACGGATATCAATAGTGAGGCAATATTCGTGACAAGGCTTATACTTATCTTATTTTTGATGATGAATTCGACGGCTTATGGAGAAGACTTCCACCGTTACAATAACGTTACTCGTTATGATAATTACTTCTCAAAATACACCAAACGTAATTTTGGCCCGGCTTTCAACTGGCATCATTTTAAGGCGCAGGCAATAGCGGAATCGAGACTTAAAAAAAATGCTAAATCCCATGTGGGTGCTATTGGGCTTATGCAGATTATGCCGGCTACTTATGAAGAAATTATTAAACGTCATCGGTATATTAAAGGCAGTGGTAATAGCCCACAGTGGAATATTGCCGCGGGTATTTCCTATAACCGTTCTATTTGGAATTTATTTAAGGCAGATCGGCCTTTTCAAGACCGCCTGAATTTCACATTTGGCGCCTATAATGCAGGTAAGGGGAATATTATTAAAGCGCAAAAACGCGCAAAACGTTCAGGTATAAATCCTGATTTATGGAGTTCTATAGAACAAACCTTGCCTAAGGTTACAGGTAGACATAGTAAGGAAACCTTGGACTATGTAACGAAAATTAAATCCATTAAACAGATATTAAGATAGGTGTGAGTCATGGAAATAGCCATTGTTGTATCAAATTTTACATATGCGATTTTAGGTGCGTTATTGACCATTTTATTTATGGTATTTGGTTATAAAATACTGGACTGGATTACACCTTTTGATACGTCGAAGCAGTTAGGCGAGGGTAATATCGCCATTGGTATGGTTATAGGGTCTATGTTTGTTGGTTTAGGTATTGCTGTGGGTTTAGTGGTTGGCTTAGGGTTGTACTAATTGCTGAACATGGCATGCGCGCTGACCCGCATCCCGGCCCCGAATTTTGGAGCTGATCATCCTTATTCAGCTCCTGCAAAGTTGGTGTCCCTTGACAAAAGAGTATTTACAATTATTCATATTTAGACTAGTCTGACTAGATATTTATGATAGGGAGGGATTATGAAAACAATTTGGAAATTACAAGATGCCAAAGCACAATTCAGTAAGGTTGTAGAAGATGCGTTGAAGGCAGGTCCTCAGTATGTGACACGTCGAGGAGCAAAGGCAGTTGTTGTCCTTTCAGCTAAGGATTATGAGGATTTAGTTTCTAATAAACCAAGTTTTAAAGACTTTTTATTAAACTGTCCCAAAATGGACGAAGATTTTGAAATCGAAAGACGACAGGATTACCCCAGGAGTATCAAACTGTGAATTATTTACTGGATACTTGTGTAATATCGGAGATGGTGAAACCTGCTCCCAGTTCAAGGGTAATTATGTGGATAAATGGCATTCCCTCAGAACGATTATTTTTATGTTCCCTTACCATCGGTGAAATCCTAAAAGGATTGACCAAACTCCCCGAATCAAAGAAGAAAGAACGATTGACAGATTGGCTCAATACCCTATTAGAAAATTACCAAGATCGTATCCATTCCATTGACATTACTGTTGCCGAGAGTTGGGGCGTAATGCAAGGAAAAGCTGAAAATGAAGGGATGCCCATGTCTTCAATAGACAGCCTTATTGCTGCTACATCCTATACTCATAATCTCATCTTAGTGACAAGAAATGAAAAGGACTTTCAAGCAAGTAAATTGTCCATTATCAATCCCTGGAATTATGAGGAAAATGAATGAGTTTGGGCTAACCTATAAGGATTGAGTCGAACAATCGGGAATAGCCGCCCGTTTTTTATATAGTGGTCAAGTAAAAACGGACACTTTGTATTAAGCCGCCTTGCGGCAAAGTTCTTTTTCATTGAACACTTCCTGAAAGATTATAAATCACTCTTTAGGAATATGTCCACTTTTTCTATACCACTTCAGACACCTTACAAAAAGGGGATTGAAGATAACCCCCTGTGACGAATGTATCAATAAGCAATTTATTATCACATTTAAAGGGTAGTACAAATTAGAATGGAGGCGAGCCGCATGTTTGCCGAAGAGGAAATCGTTGAGCAGGAGGAAGTTCAACTTAGTGGTAAGCTCGCTGAATTTCGCAGGGCACTGCAAGAAGAAATTGAAGCTTCCCGCAGAAATGCCTCTAGCAATGCTGTACCTCTCATCAATGGCCGCAGAATTGCTCAAGTCGGAGCAAGCTTTCAGTATGTATTCGATGTAGAAAATGTGCTTAACCTCCCTGGTGATACCCCCGGCGACCTTTACATTCAAGGCCGCTACCCATTCGAAGTTATTATCATTTCCATAGATGGCATGACAATTACCCTAAGCATTTCCACTGACTTGGGCACTTTTGTTCCTTCCGCACGTTTGCAGAGCAATCTGGCTCACCTCATGCGCAAGCTTATCAAGCGCATTGAGGCACTTGCCAATGTTGCAAACCCGGTAGGAGAGCGAATATTGGGAAATCTGGAAATAACAGGAAGTACTGATTCGGTCAATTTGCCAGGGCTCAACCTCGAACAGCAACAGGCTGTAGGGTCAAGTCTGGGACGGAACACCACCTTTATCTGGGGTCCCCCTGGCACTGGAAAATCTCGCACTATAGGCTCAATTGGCGAACATCTCTATCGTCAAGAGCGCTCAGTCCTTCTCGTCTCCCATACTAATGTTGCCGTTGATCAGGCGATAATTTACATAGGTAAGGCATTGAATTCTGAGCAGTTGGCAAAAGGGCAGGTATTGCGGGTTGGCGAACCTAAAGACAAACGTCTTTTTGACTTTCCCGACCTTTTGCTTGAAACACATGTGACACGAAGGTCGGAAGAGCTAACAAAACGACGCGATGTCTTAGAGTCGGATTGCGTTGAAGTTTCTGCCAAAGTCAAAAAGCTATCCAGACAAATTGATATTTGCGAGTGGCTAAGTGTGGCAGAAATGGACATCATTGCCATGGCAGAAGAGCTTGAGGAACTCGAGAGGGTGGAGGAAAATCTTGAAGAGGTACAAACCAAGCATTATCGCCTTGTCGCTTTAAGTGAATTCTGGTCCCTTGCTAACAAGGATGCCGAAACAGCCCAAAAGCGACAAGCTCGGCTCTCAAAAATTAACGAGGAAATAGAAAAAGCTAATGCTCGTATAGTTCAGTTGCAGGAACAACTGGAGTCTAACATCTCCAGTCTTTCTGGCACAGAAAAACTTTTGGCAAAAGCAGAAGCAATTGAACCTCATCGAACACGCTTAAGCAAACTGCCATCCCTTGAAGAACAAGGTTCCTGGAAAAAGAGGGCAAGCGCCGAGGCAGCAAAAGCCCAAAAGTTTTATGAAGCAATTAAGGCGAAGCTTTCCGAATCCGAAAAGCTTTATGTAGAAACAACTTCTGTGGGATTTCTTATGCGTCACTGGCGGAAACTTCCTTCCCCCGAGACACAAAAACGGATAGTGGAACAACTTCGGTCTGAATCGCCTGTTAGCAAGCCAAAATGGGATGCTACTACAACCATTTTGCTGGTAGCTGTAAAACTTCTTGAAGAAGTTACCGAACTTACCAATCGATTGCAGCCGTATGCGAATGTCCCAAGGGTTCAAATCCAAAGGGATGTCGTCCTAAATCTTAAGAAAAAGATAAATTACGGCCAAAAAGAAATATCCAACCAGAAAATCTACCTTGAGGCATCCCAGGAAGTTCAGGCAGAAACAATTACCGGACTTGAAGGATTCAAAGAGAAATATTCTGCCCTGCCGGAGGAGGTTTTGGCCCAATACGCTGAATACCAGAAGGAAACCGAATATACAAAAGCTCAGATAGAAAGTTTACAACGACAATATGTAGCACATAGCCAAATAAATCAGTTAGTGAGTTCGCGACTTCTGGCTTTGCGGGAAATGGGCTTAACTGTAGAAGGTCGAGGGCCAATACGGAAAATGTTTGATGCAATCAGGGCCGCATACCAGAAAGCCCAAACCGAGATGCAGGGAGTGGATGTTGAAAATCTAAAGTCCGAGATGAGCGAACTGAACGACCGTATTCGTACATTTCAAACAGAAATCAGAGAGATAGAAGACGCCCTTAAGAAAGTTGAGGAATTGGTGATTTCCGAAGCAATAATTGTCGCCACTACATTAACAAGGGCATACTTGAGGGACGCTATCCAAAATAGGCGATTCGATACGGTCATTCTTGATGAGGCGTCGATGGCTCCGATACCAGCCCTTTATGTGGCAGCCAGTCTCTCTGACGCAAATGCGGTTGTGGTTGGGGATTTTAAACAGTTGCCTCCAATTGTGTTGTCAGATCATGATATCGCGAAAAATTGGCTTGGCACAGATATCTTTGATAAAGCCGGACTTTCGAACCCCAATGTATCATTTCCATATTTTATAAAGCTTTGTGAACAGTTTCGGATGCATCCGGATATTAGTGCAATACCTAATACCTTGGTTTATGATAATATACTGAAGGACGGACCGGAGACAGAAAAGGACGATTCTTTGGATGGATGGTATCGCAAAGATTGGGGGTACGACAATCCAGTGCTCCTGGTTGATACAGGTTCCGTTGGCGCTTGGGTAACAAGTGTAGCAAGAGGGCGAGGTTCCAGTCGACTCAACTTCCTTTCTGCCACTATTTGCGTTGAACTTGTGGAACAACTTCTTAGGAAGAATCGTCCCAAGTTGCAGGAAGGTGAAAGACCCCGAGCGCTTTTGGTCTGCCCCTATCGGCCACATGCCAAATTGTTGAGTCTGTTGTTGCGTGAGGAGGGGTTAGATGGTGAAGTAATTGCGGGAACGGCACACAGCTTTCAAGGCTCGGAAGCCGATGTTGTCATCTTAGACTTGGTCTGCGATGAACCACACTGGCGGGTGGGAATGTTTATTCCCGATCTAGACCAGACGACTATTCGTCTACTTAACGTCGCCCTGACTCGAGCCAAGCATCGTCTTATCATTGTAGGTAATTTCAATTACATTTCCAAACATGCCAAGCGGGCTTTCATCGGAGCTAAGCTTATTCCATTTCTTCGCTCTCGTTATGAATCAGTCGATGCCAAAGATATTGTCCCGGCCGGACTTGCTGCCAAGGCAGCCAAGGCCCAATCAAAAGTCTTGGGTGGCGAGGTTGAGCCTGATGCAGATCGGATTGTTGTAACTCACGAACATTTTTATCCGATTCTTCGTGGAGATCTCACTAGAGCCAAGAGTCGAATCGTTGTCTTCTCTGCTTTTATTACGACCAATCGACTTGGCCAAATAGAACCTCAACTTAGAGCAGCCCTTGAGCGCGGAGTCAAAATTTACATAGTAACCAAATCGCATAGCAACCGAAAAAAATCCGAATTGCCCGGGTACCAGTTGTTGGAAAAAATCCTCTCCGATTGGGGGATAACAGTAATTCACAAGCAGGGAATGCATGAAAAGCTCGTTTTTATTGACGATGATATTTTGTGGTCTGGATCTCTTAACCCGTTGAGTTTCAGTAACACCCAAGAGGTGATGGAACGTAGGGCCAATCGAAGTGTGGTCCAAGATTTTGCACATACCTTACGCCTTGAGGAACTTTTAGGAGAGTATGAGGCTGGCTCTCCTTCATGCCCCTATTGTGGAAGCGAAGTTGTGGCCAATGAAGGAAAGCACGAACCATATTTTTGGAGGTGTGTAGAAAACAACTGTTATACACGGAGTATCGATGAGCCGACCATTGAAGGTGGAATAGTTGTCTGTACAAAATGTGGTGGGGCAGTTGAGTGTGGTGAATGGGGAGGAAAACCGGCATGGCGGTGTCTCAAAGATCGGCGTCATCATCAAAAAATGGCCAGGACACATTTACGCCTTCCCAAAATGCGGGAAATTATTCCAAAGCAGAAATTGCAAAATCTTGACAAATATTTTGGAATTGACCAAGCCCAAATAAATAAAAAGCCTATACTAAGACAAGCAAGCCTGTTTGATTTCCTGGAATAGTAGATAAAAAAGCAAAACACCAAACACCTATAAGGCCTCTGACTGTCAATAGGGAAAAGGGTGGTTTTTCGTTCTTTGTGATAACGTTTCTTCAACCTGTTGGCAGCCGTTGACTCGATTTCTTATGGGGTACCAGGACAACACAGCCTGCGCCACCAAGCACCTATTAGTTGTGATACTCTAAAATTGACCAGTTTTAAGGCTAGTGATTACGGAAAATTGACCACCCCAGCGCCCTTTCCTGTATATGGTTTGCAGAACCCATAAGCAGGGAGGTGAAAGGATGCTCAGGAT
>JAGHAU010000197.1 GCA_021161345.1 Anaerolineales bacterium
CATTGTGTTAAAATAATCCTCGCTGGGGGCGTGGTGTAGCGGTTAACATGCGGCCCTGTCAAGGCCGAGATCGCCGGTTCGAATCCGGTCGTCCCCGCCAGCTAAAAAGAACCACTCATATGGAGTGGTTCTTTTGTTTTCCAATAGCAGCAACCACATCCATGTTTATTCATTGACTCTCGGCTGTATTGTTAAAAGGATATAATCGAAAACATGACCGGCACTCAACCGAACAACCCACTTCATGGCATTACTCTGGAAATGATCGTCACCAGCCTCATTGAGCGTTACGGCTGGAGCGAATTGGGCAGGCGGATAAATATCCGCTGTTTTACGCATGATCCTTCTCTGAAATCCAGCCTGAAATTCCTCCGAAGGACTCCCTGGGCCAGAGAAAAAGTTGAAGCCTTATACCTGTCCATGAACCAGAAGGATTAATGGCCAAGCTAAAACTGGACCTTCACGAGATCTACAATCGGAATGAAATCATCGAAGAGCAGCTCAATCTGGTGATAGAAGAAGCTATTGAAAACCGGATCAAGGTAGTTGAAATTATTCCCGGCAAGGGCAGCGGTCAATTGAAGAAAAGGGTATTAAGGTTCCTGAATCAAAAACATATCCGGGATTTATATCACCGCGTTGAAAAAGATGATAAAAACTTCGGGCGGATATTTGTTCATTTTCGCCACAAATAATACTTTTCCGGGAAATATCAATTCATGAAAGAAATTAAACGAACTGAAATCAAGATTGGTGCAAAAGTCCGGATCGTGTTAAAAAAGGACCAGAAAACCAACAGATTAACCGAAGGTCTTGTGAAAGAGATTTTAACTAAATCCCCAACGCACCCCCATGGCATCAAGGTCCGCCTGGCCGATGGCCAGGTTGGTCGAATAAAAGAGCTGCTGGAATCCTGAACCTGTAACTGATCTGGCCTGAGCTGGGGGAATAAATAAATCCAGAGGCAATTAATATTTCAGCTATTTGTTGATTACCCTCATCGAGATCTCAGCCTGAGGCAGTGAAGAAAAATCCATCTCAGTTTCCCTGCTGGGCACAACCGACGATTGCGGCTTCAGCCCCTTTGCCGATGATAGCGGAACCTCGCGCGAGATTGCCTTCGCCAAGATCAAAACCCGCGTGGAAGGCACCAAACTGGCTGAGAAGGAATTGGAATTGAATTAATTTCCCACAACTGATAGGAAGAAGATACTCCCGGAGTTTTGAATTGCTCCGGGATTTTTTTCATATAATGGGATTGAATTCCTGAGACAACTTTCGGCTCAGCTGGCCAGAGCGATCGCAACACATTCCAAAATTTGACATAATTGGGTTACACTAAGCATGCATCTATTACCTTTTGTAACATTTTCTCCTTTGTTTGCGTTTTTATAGTAAGGAACACTATCATACCTATCTGGAGGTAACTGATGTCCTCATTCAATAGAACCATCTGGTTGGCAGCTGCCTTGATCATCTTAAGTCTATTGCTAACAGGTTGCCTTCCCGAAACTCCCCCACCACCCTGCACAACCGATTTTCTGATCTGGTCTATCAATCAGGCCAATAACAATGGTCCTAGTACGGATACCATCAACCTGGATCCTGGTTGTGTCTATCAGTTGGCATATGTGGACAATACCGTAGACGGCAACAACGGTTTACCCTCCATCACTACTTCGATCATCATCAACGGCAACGGGGCTACAGTGCGGCGCAGCACACAATCCCAAAAAGCTGCCATCCGGCTATTTCACGTATCCCAGGGTGGTGAGCTGACGCTGAACGATATCAGGTTGTATGACGGCCTGGGCATGGAACCCCCCGATGTAACTCTCCCGCTGCGCAACGATGGCGGGGCGATATTCAACGCCGGGGTGTTAACAGTCAATAACAGCGACCTCGATTACAATCGGGCCTACAATAGAGGAGGCGGGATCTATAATGCCGGCACCATGACCATCAACGCAACCACTTTCCAGAATAATGGCGTAAACATCGGCGGCGGACCAGGCGAGTCCGGAGGAGCAATATACAACGCCGGTGTGGCCACCATCACTGGCAGCACCTTCGTTGGCAATATTGCAAGTCAGTCCGGCGGCGCAATTCTCAACGGCGGCATAATGACCATCACCAACAGCACCATCTCCGCCAATTCTACAACTCTCGCGGAAATAGTTAGCGGGGCAGCCATCATGAACGGTGGTAATGGTACCTTGCATATCAGTTACACCACAATCACATCCAATGTCGGGACCACATCAGGTGCAGTTTGGTCGGTATTAGATTCGATCGAGATTGTTAATTCGATCATTGCCGGCAACTTACCCGCGAACTGCAGCTACCCGGCCACCAGCCCGACCTCCGGTCCAAACCTGGATGATGACGGCAGCTGTGATAATTTTACGATCCACGCTGATCCCCAGCTTGATCCCCTGGCCAGCAATGGCGGCCCAACCCAGACTCACGCTATCGCACCCAGCAGCCCGGCCAAAAATGCCGCTGCAGGAGCCTGCCCGGCAGCCGACCAGCGTGGTGAGCCGCGGCCGTTTGGCTCAGCCTGCGACCTGGGCGCCTATGAGTTAACCGGTGGAGGTGCACCACAGTCAGATCCATCCGAGCTGAGTGGGATGGTTTACAACGATATTAATGGCGACGGTGTCTATACCCCCGGCGAACCCGCCTTTGCGGGAGTGGAGGTTGTCCTGGGTGTTGGAACATGTGGTACGTCCACTCCCTCCCAGACCACCCTTGCCGCCTCGGATGGCAGCTATCAGTTTAGTATCCCTGCACCCAATGCGGGAACCTACTGCCTTAGCATCGATCCACTCGTGGAACCCAATACTTCCATCCTGATCCCGGGAGGTTTTACCGAGCCTGTTGGAGATGTCTATCAGATCACCCTCACCGAAGGGCAGGATATGTCCGATCTTTTCTTCGGCTGGCAGTTCCAGTTTGGGCCCAATATCGGCCCCGCCAACCTGGAGATCACCAACGTTGTCCTGAGCGCCACCACCATCCCGATCAACGATTATATAAGTGTTGAGGTAACCGTCACCAATATGGGATCAGCACCGGCATCTGGATACGATCTGGTTATCATCCCCCACTACGGTTGGGGTCCCCCCAACCCGGGCGGATATGAAGCCATTCCAGAGGTGGCACCCGGCGCCAACCATACAGTAGTTTTATCGCCCGGTGTGCTGTACGGAAATCTAGGATCCTTCACAATGAGAATTTTAGTGACTGATGACTGGTATGCCCTGGGTGATCCTGACTCCATCGGTACAGCAGGCGATTATGAAGATCATCCGATCAACGTTACCGAGTTTGCTTGTCTTCAATTTGACTTGGAACCAATCGAGCTCGTGTTCCTGAACTTACCCGGGGACACACGCATTCTGCCACTATATGTGAAGTTCAACGGCCCTGTACCAGAGGATCTTGTAGAAAAATTCCAGGCGCACCTAGGAGAGATAGAATCTTACAGGTGCGGTTTCCAAGGATTTGATGATCGGGTCTTCTGCATGAACGAAATCCCCGAAGGCGAGGATGGAACTGAAGTACCGTTCAGGCTTACATTGGCTGAATGTCCCGAGTTTATCTATGAACTACCTGCTGTCCAGATCCCGGTATCTCAGCCGGTTATCCAAACATGCAGCGCTGATTTAAATGAAAGAGAATGTATAGCTGCTGGTGGAGACTACCAGATGATCAATGACACAACCTCCACCTGCATTTGCCCCTAGGCGGACCAGAAAAAACGGAACACCCCGGTTCCAGATCGGGGTGTTCCAAACAAAAATATCATTTTTCGTAGTGAAGGAGGAAGTTATGCGGGACAGAAAACTATTTTTCCTGATCCTTGGCGCCCTGATAATCAACGCGCTGGCAGCTGGATGTACACCGGAAGGTCCCTGTGAAATCACCGGGAATCAGTCCTTAACCGTCTACCGACTGCCTGTTGCCGGTTCAGATATCTTTGGCACGCTGCCCGCTGGAGAAACCCATGAAGTACTGGCACGAACCGCAGACGGCTGGATCGGCTTTGACCCGGGTGTTGCCCAGGCCGGCAATACCGGGCTGGCCCGCCACCGCTGGATCCAGTTGAATGCCACACTTTCCCCCTTCTGCCTTGCCGAGGTTCCCCTGGTGACTCTAGGAGATGTTGAGCACGACATGGGTATATTAAACCTCAACCCGGCAGAATTAGTCATCACCAACGTGGTGCTGGACAAAACTACCGTTGCATCCGGGGACCGGGTCGTTGTCGAAGTGACTGTCGAGAACCAAGGGGATGCCATCGCAACCGGTTATGATGTTGTATTAATCCCTCATTATGGCTGGGGGCCGCCCAATCCTGCTGGTCTCGAACTCATTCCAGACCTGGCACCCGGCGCGAGTCATACAATAATATTTTCACCTGGTGTGATTTACTCCGCCCCTGCGGGCTCTTACACCTTAAGGGTGTTGGTAACCGATGATTGGTATGCTCTCGGCGATCCTGATTCAATCGGCACCGCCGGTGACTACCAGGATTTTGTGATCACTGTCACGGTACCCGACCTGGTGATCACCAATGTAATTCTGTCCGATACGACCATTCCGGATGGTGAATGGGTAGAAGTAGAAGTGACCATTGAAAACCAGGGGGGTGCCCCGGCAACCGGTTTTGAGCTGGTGTTAATCCCCCATTACGGCTGGGGACCGCCCAATCCTGCCGGATATGAACTGCTTCCAGATCTAGCACCTGGCGCGAGTCATATCGCAACCTTTTCACCAGGTGTGTATTACTCTGCCCCTGCGGGCACCTATACCTTAAGGGTATTAGTGACCGATGATTGGTACGCCACCGGCGATCCTGATTCAACCGGCACTGGCGGGGACTACCAGGACTTTTCCATCACAGTAACGGAAGCAATGAGCTTCTGCGATCCCTTTTTTGAAATGGAAGTATCCCTTGTACTGCTGCATTTGCCTGCAGAAACCAGAAACCTGCCCGTTTATCTGAAAGCAGAGATCATTCCGGGATTAAACCCGGAGGAAATGAACGGCTCACCACTTTATGAATACAGCGCCAAACTGGGAGATAACCAGGCCTATCAATGCGGCCTGCAGGGTTTTCCAGACCGGCTGTATTGCATGTTTAACATCCCACCAGGCGTCGAGGGAACAGTGCTGACCTACGAGCTCAGGTTGAAAGATTGTCCTGATCCGGTGTATCTCCAGCCGAATGTGTTGATTCCAGAACTCTATAATCCAACGCCTGCCTGCAACGCCAAACTCAACAAGGAAGATTGCGAGGCAGCTGGAGGTAAAATGAACATGGAAACGACCACATCGCCCTATTGCATTTGTCCCTGAGCAAAACAAGATAAACAAAACCATCCCGGTTATTTTTTTCGGGATGGTTCACTGCTCAGCTCGAAAATTTTCATTCAAAGGAGGACTAAATGAAAGTCCACAATTTTTCAATCCTTATATTGATGCTTCTTATTGCCGGCCTAGCCCTAGCCGGGTGTACCCCTTCCGGACCCTGTCAGTTCACAGGGAATATACCCTTAACTGTTTACAGCCTGCCTGATTTAAGCCCGGATGTATTTGGCACCCTCCCTGCAGGTGAGACCCATTCGGTCTTGGCCTGGACCGCAAAGGGCTGGATCGGATTTGATCCCGGTATTGCCCAGGCCGGCAATATCGGCTTAGCCCATCACCGCTGGGTGTATTTGAATGGCATTGTTACCCCCTCTTGCCTGGCCGGTGTCGACCAGGTGACCCTGGCGGATGTCCAGGCGGATGTGGCAGCTTCCAGTCCCTAGGGAATAATGCTGGGAGAACCTTATTTCATAGAAAAAGAGAGCCGCTCTGGAGAGCGGCTCTCTTATTGTCAGTGAATGGAATATGTTACACTTCAAATGGTAATCTTCGGGGGATAAAAACTTATCCAATTATCTGCCGGAATGCGACATAACGCCTAAGTGTTTACCGCGCATTTGATAGATAATTAACGTTGAACTAAGCGCTCCGCGCAGGGGTCCATCCAGGCGAAGATCCACTCCCTAACACATCCAATAATTGAATAGTCAGGCTATATTTCCTATTAGA
>JAGHAU010000087.1 GCA_021161345.1 Anaerolineales bacterium
GCCCTGCAGCATGTCTTCAGCTGTGATCAAGTAGCGATTGTGCTGGTTTTTTTCTTCGCGGGCATTTTCCAGGAATAAAAGGTTCTCAACGGTTCGTTTACCCTCTTTGTCCTTTCCAAGCATCAAACCTGCCCCTTCATAGGGATAGGCGTTTTCACCATGGGACTGGATCTGTTCCAGGAGGTGTGCGGGGATATTAATGTTCATGAATCGCTCCATAATGCGTCATCGCTTAGATATTTAAATCCGGCGTCAGGAAAGACCGTTACCACTACACCCTGCTCAAGCTCATTGGCAACCTGGCGGGCAGCCACGGCTGCAGCACCGGATGAAATACCAATGAAATAACCCTCTTCCCGGGCCAGGCAGCGCACCATATCATAAGCGTCTTCGGTCCTGACAGGTAGAATGCGGTCGGCTGCGGCAGGATCATATATGCCGGGTTGAATGGCGGAAGGCATGTGTTTTAAACCCTCCAGGCCGTTGAAAGGGGAATCCGGCTGGACGCCAATTACCTGAACATCAGGATAATTCTCCTTTATATAGCGAGAGACACCGGTTAAGGTGCCTGTAGTACCCATGCCCAGTACAACATGGGTCACCCGGCCATTTGTTTGTTCGATGATCTCTGGGCCGGTACTGTTGTAGTGGGATTTCCAATTGGCTGGATTGTCGTACTGGTTGGCGTAGTAATAGCGCTCTGGATGATCCGCGGCCATTTGTTGGGCTACCAGGATAGCGCCGTCGGATCCCTCCAGGGGATCTGTAAGCACAAGTTCAGCTCCCAGGGCGCTCATGATCTTTACTCTTTCGGGGCTGGCATTGGAGGGCATGGCCAGGGTGATGGGGATACCGAGGGCTGAACCAAATGTTGCGTAAGCGATGCCCATATTGCCAGAAGTGGAGTCCAACAGATGCATACCTGGCAAGATCAAACCTTTGTGCAGGGCATTTTGAATGATGCCCCAGGCCGGCCGGTCCTTCACTGAACCGCTGGGATTGAACCACTCTGCCTTGGCAAATACCTGGACTTTGCTTATGGGTTTGTCAGACAGGGTCACCAGGGGCAGAAGGGGCGTGTTTCCAACCAGGGAAGGCATGCCTTCGTCAAGAGATATTCTTTTTACGTACGGTATTAAGTCCTGCATTCTGCTTCCTTATTTAAAAATAAAAACTGATCATCACGGCCTAACAAGCCCTGAATTTTCGGAGGCTTGCGGAAATCGTGCTGCCACCCGAAATTGATCAGTTGAATTCGGAAGCAGTTTTACGATCTCCGCTGTATACAGGAGCAGTTGAAAATCATAAACTAACCTAATTATTATGAATATATTGACATATATTGTAATATATTGTATTTTATTGTCAATCCGCCATCAGACTACCAATGATTGGATCCCTCTTTGGATGGGCCAGCCGCAGGGTATCTTACCTGGCATCCCGGGCAGACTTCACTCCGTAAGGCGGGTTTGGGTAAGGTATTGTCTGCAGAAAGAATCTAAGGAATTCCGAAGACGTCCTTCAGCATAATGTTGTTTTTGTCTTTTTAAGTATCCTACGATTCCGGCAAGGTCTGACTCTCTAAAAGTAAATATTGAATAGGATGGTTGCCAGCGAAATTTATAATCAATTAATCCAGACTGATTTAACTTGGTCGAAGATACAGCCTTAATCTGACCGATAAATTTTGAAATCGCGATCGACGGTGGAATGGATACAGCTAAATGTACATGGTTATCGATCCCATTGATAGCATAAACTATTCCACCAAGATGGATTGCTTTTTTCGCGATGTAACTATGCAGTTTGTTTTCTATTATCGGTAAGATCATTAGCTCTCTGTGTTTTGTGCTCAAGATGATGTGATAAAAGAGCTTTGTATAAGCCAGAATATCCCCCTGTTAGCACTCTATTTTGTTTTTCACTGGAATTCGAGCCCGAAGGGCGTTAAGAATAGCCGGGTGATTCGTCGCCCGGCGACCTTCAGCCTGTGGTAGGAATTTGACTCGGATTTCTCCCCCGTTAGAGGCTTTTTCCGGGATCCGGCTTTCCTGTCACCGTAGCCCGTACCCGGTAGCTTTCCGCCCCATCTTGAAGCTGATCAATTTTATACACCGGATCCTGAATGCCCATCAGGTTGACCTGCTCCAGGGCTGCGCTGCGGGTTGCCGATTCAGCATACTCCAGAGCTTCCTGCAGGTCCCTGAAGCGCTCCCTGTCTTTTCCTGACTGTACATAATAGCCGACCGTCCGAATATCCACGGACTGGGGGATCACCCAGGCTTCCTGATAGGCGATCAAACTGCCAACCGCAGCACCTACCGCGTTGGCGACCTGGTAGTGGGGTGGTTCGATATATTCGGCATGCAGCAGCCCGGCAACCTGGGGTAGGAGCAAAGAAGCTGGGGCGCCTATTCCCACCAGGGGCATTTTGAGGGAGATTTCACAGCCCAGGTTGGGATCCTCCCTGCTGGCATTTTCCTCAAAGAGCCAGAGCCCCAAATCATCTGGGTGAGCGTAATAGGGTGCTGGCTCCAGGGTCTGGCCGGTCAGATAGGTGATGGTTTCTCGAGCGATCCTGGATACCATCTGCTCAATAGTTTTATTTATGAACTCATCCACACTTATCCCCAGGTGTGTGGCTGTCAGCCAGGCAGCGATTTGAGCAGCTTCCTGATTCCAGGGTGTAAAATCACCCCGGACATGAAAGAGATCTGTGGGGGTGAGTCCTGCAACGCCGATGATCTCTTCCCGGATAAGGGATGTGGCTCCGCTCTGCAGAGGGTGGAATATATTAAGTTTTTCCAGCAGTACGGGCAGGCTGAGGGGTCCAGACTGGAGAAGTTCGATCACCTGCCTGGCACGGGGGTTGGAAGGTATCCGGGGCGGCTGGCGGATCAGGTACCAGAACTCGATTTCCTTGAGATTGGGCTTTTTGTGTTTTTCCGCAGCCAGTTTTTTTAGGTAATGAAAAACTTCACGGTGTTGATGGGCCAAGGATGAAAGCGGCTGTACCCGGGCTGGTCCGATTTTCAGCTGGTTCTCTACATTGATCTTTATACGGCTGTCTCCTCCCAAGCCCAGAGAATGGATCCTGGCGGCCCGGACAGAGGTACGGTATTCCCCGACGGTGGTGCCCTCTTCCCGGATCTGGACCTGGCCATCTTCAATGAGAGCGATATCGGTAGTGGTGCCGCCGATGTCGATAACCAGGGCTTTATCGACCCCGGCCAAAAAGCACCCCCCGCTGGCGCTGGCTGCTGGGCCCGAGTGAACTGTTTCAATTGGCCTGCTTTGGGCGATGTCCGCCCCGACCAGGGCGCCGTCACCCCTGACGACCATCAAGGGTGCGGTTATTCCTCTTTCTCGGAGAGAGGCCTGCATGGCCTGGATAAAGTCCTTCAAATGGCTGAGCAGCGAGGCGTTCAAGCTGGCTGTGGTGGCCCGCTGCACCGAATCCAGGCGTGTGGAAAGTTCATGTCCCAGTACAACTGGAAGGTCCACTGTCTCGGCAACGATCCGGTAAGCCAGCTCTTCATGACTGGCATTAAAGGGGCTGAAATAGCCAGAGATGGCAATCGCATCAACCTCCTTCTGGATTTCACGGGCAGTTTTGCGGATACCCTCGCTGTCCAGGGGTGCCTGCTGATTTGCATACAGATCATGACCTCCCTGAAAATAGTGAAAGCTGGCAGCTCCAAAGCGCGATCCGAGCGAGAACTGCTGGATCAATTCCGGATCATAACCCAGCAGTAACAGGCCAACTGGCTGACCTTTCCCCTCGGCAATGGCATTGGTTGCCAAAGTGGTAGAGATTACCACCGCCCTGATTTGGGTTGGATCGGCAGGCAGTAGATCGTTGAGGACTGCCAGGATGCCCACCGACAGGTCCGGTTTTGTGGTTAATGTTTTAGTGGTTTTTAGAATTTCCCTGGTGGCGTTATGGATCAGCACACCATCGGTGTAAGTGCCCCCGGTATCAATTCCCAGGATATATTCAGACATCCAGTCAGTATTCCTTGATGCTTGGGTCTTTTGCCAGCGAAACAAGCACCACCCCGATAATGATCAATACCGATCCGATGATCTGCCACAGATCTATCCTCTCCTGAAGAAAAATATAGGCCAGTATGGAAGCAAAAAAGATTTCCGAGGTGGCGGTGATAGATGACACGCTGGCTGGGAGATATTTAAGGGAAGTGGTGTAAAGACCAAACCCAAGTATTGTGGATACCAGTATAAAACCCACGAAGAGAGGAAGGAAATCTAATTCCGCAGGCCAGGGATCAGGTTTGCCCAGCTGGATAGCAAATAAGGTCAGCGTGCCGAAAGCAAAGATATAAAACATGATCGTCCAGGGATTGTAATCCCCGCTGAGCTTCTTGCCGAATAGACTTAATGAACCATAGGTTATGGCAGAGCCCAGGGCGATCAACAGGCCGATGGGGGCGATTTTCCAATCCCCGACGCTGCTGATCCCGGATACAAGGATGGTTCCGACCGCTGCCAGGGCAATAGAAATAATTTTCCTGGTGGTAATCTTCTCACCGAACAGGAACCAGGCCATAATGGTGACAAAAATGGGAGCGTTGCACTGCACCACAGTGGCCAGCGAAGCACCGAGCATCACCACTGCCTGGTTCCAGAAGACATGGAAAATACCGATGCTGATGGCGCCCATGCTTATCAGCCATGGTAGATCCTTTTTTTTCACCACCAGCAGCCGGGGGTTAATGATCAAGATGCCGATGAACAACGCCAGGGTTGTGGAAAGATCACGCCAGAATGCCAGGCCAACTGCAGAAAACCCGCTCTTGCGGATAATGAGATTAATAAATATGCCGGATGTCGACCAGCAGATAGTAGCTGCGATGACCAGTAATATGCTAGACAGTCTGCTGGAATATGCTCTTTCCCTTGGGATCAAGATAACCTCTCTTTATTATCAAGGTGCCAGCTTCATGCCGTCAATATAAAACTGGTTGAATAGAGCATCTGTATCGAGATCGATTTGTTCGGCCTTCTGGGCTAATTCTTCTCCCAGGGTAAAACCTTCCTCGGTCAGGAATATTGCTGCTCCGAAACCAGCTCCATTTGCCGCTGTTTCCACAACCTCCTCATTTACGGGAGGGATCATACCTATTTCGAGGATGGACCTGATATTTACCTGTCCGCCAAATGACCCGGTCAGGATCACTTTTCTCAGGTCAGCGGGTTGAAGGTCGAGATTGGCCATCAGGACATCGACCGCAGCCCGAATGGCGCCTTTGGCTTTCTGGAGCTCACGAATATCCAGCTGGGTCAGATACAGGTCCCGGTCGGGATCCAGTTGAATACGTTTGCTTCCTATATCATCCAGGCTGATTTTCTGCAGATATTCCAGGCAGGGCTGGGGTATGGCTTCCCCAGGCAGGATTTTTTCGCCCGGAATGTGATCGTTATTCTTAAGCTTTTCAGAATAGGCTGCGCAATCGGAGTTGATCCTTCCAGACTCGTCGATCAGTCCCACCTCCCGGAAGGAGGCAATAGCGGACAGCAGGCCAGATCCGGTCAGCCCTACTGGCTCAGCATCTCCGATCGTGGTCAGGATAAATTCTCCCTGATCCATCGTGAGATCGGTGATCGCACCGTCCACTGCCCGGGATCCGCAGGAGATGTTAACGCCTTCAAAAGCAGGACCGGCTGCCGTTGAGGCTGTCATGATGCGCTCCCCATCGGTAAGCATTACCTCGCCATTGGTGCCCAGGTCTATGGCCAGCATGGGGTCTTTCGCTTGGTCAAAACCAAAATAAGCCAGGCAGGCCAGGGCATCTGACCCCACAAATCCGCCAATCAGGGGTGGAAGAGAAACTTTTACATGCTCCGGGAATATACCATCCATCAAGCTTTTAGCATCTTTTATGGAGCCGCTATCATAAGGTTGGAAAGGAATATATGCCAGTGTGTCAAGGGGTAGCTCAGCCAGCATGTGGTGCATGGCAACATTGCCAACGATTGTTACCTGCTGGATTCGTTGCCAGATTTTGTCTGTAAGATTCAAGGAATCGGCCGCCTGGATAATGGATGCAAGTGCCAGGCGGTGAAGCCTGTTTTTGTTATTGTCATCGTCCAGAGCGGCGGCCAGGCGGGAAATAACATCTGAACCAAACACGGTTTGTTGGTTCAGCCCACCGCCACCGGCAGCAACTTCTCCATTATCAAGTGTAGTTAAGAAGGCAGCGACAGTTGTGGTGCCAAGATCGATCGCCAATCCGAGCGGGATGTCTTTTTCCTTTTTGTAGCGTGAACTTCCTTTGAATATCTTATTGGAGTACACCACAATGGGGGAGAGAACTATGCGGGTTTCCCCCTGAACCCGGGCCCGGCAGGCCAGCCGGTTGTTGAGAGCGATTTCACCGGCAGTGAGATTCTTTAATTCAATTTCGTCGGGAGGCGCTGTTCCTTCTTCCACCAGCACCTTACATTTACCGCAGGTTCCACGTCCAGCGCAGGGTTGTTCGAGGGGAAGTCCCGTTCTGGCGACTACGTCGCCGAGAATTTCTCCCTCCTCCGCCTGGATGGTTTTTATTTCTGATCCATAGATTATAGTTACTTCTGGCATACTCCACCTCCGGGAAAAACTACCAAATTAAGATTATATCCATATCCACTCTTTTATTCCTTGATCAGATCTTTTTCCTGAATGATCTCCCTGATTTTTAGATAGAATTCTTCGATGTGGTTCTTCATGATTTCCGCCGCCAGGGATTCGTTGCCATCCCTGATTGCATCGACCAGTTTAATGTGGGATTTCACTGCGGTAGGCAGGAAATCCAGATAGGGAAGTGCCAAAAACCACAGGCGCTTTGATAGTCCGTAAAGGAGCTGCAGGGTATCGGCCAGGTAGTTGTTGTGGGCAGCCTTGGCGATGGCCTGGTGAAATCTCTGGTCCAGTTCAAAATACTCCCGTGTATCCCCGGCAACTTCTTTACATAATGACTGCAGGATGACCAGGTCATCCGTGGTGGCGTTAAGAACAGCCTGTTGGGCGGCCAGAGTTTCCAGGTTGAGCCGGATCGTGCTGATTTTTTCCAGATCACTGAATTGGAGTCCTGATACAAACAAACCGCGGGGCGGAGCTTCAACAAGATGGTCATGAACCAGTAAGTTGAGCGCCTCCCGGATGGCAGTTTTTGAAAATCCCATTTCATCTGCCAGAGAAGCGAAATCCAGGATCTCCCCCGGAGCCAGTTCAAGCGAAGTAATTTTCTCCCACAACAGTTGATAAGCTTTTTGAGTATCTACTTTGTTTATATTCATTTTTATCTTCCTACCCTCCCAGGCGGGGTTTGCCAACTGCCCTGGCTTTTACCCTGTAGCTGTCCATCCCGTCCTGAATTACTTCCACGTTCACCTGAGGGATATTTGCACCAGATCGAAGGGCAGCGCTGAGGGCATTACTCTCTGCGATCTCTTTTGCCCTGGTGAGGGCATCCTCCAGTTCTTCAATTTCGTCCCGGTTATCTCGGGACTGCAGATAATATCCCAAAACCTCCGCATCTCCTTTGGACATGTGAGGATAGATCAGGATTTCTTCAGTGACCATGACGCTGCCGGCAACGGCCCCGGCCGCATTGGCAACCTGGTAATGGGCCGGCAGTACAAGGTCTGTATTAAATACCCGGGCTACAGCTTCCAGCATCACCTGGGCTGGGGCTCCAATCCCGATCAAGGGAATGTTGAGGATGATCCGGGTTGTCAGCTGCTCATGCTCCGGCCGCAGCGAGTTGTCCAGGAACCAGTTCGCCAGGTCATGGGTGGAATCGTTCTTGGCGGGAATTTCCCTTTCAGTCAAAAAATGGATCACAGCCTTGCTAATTATTTCAGTGACATTCTCCCAGAAAAGGAGCTGGAATTGGTCTTCATCCAAATTAAGGTAATGGCTGAACACAGTTAGGGCAGCTTTGCTTGCTTCTTTGTCCCAGGGAGTATGTCGGCCATCAACGTGCAGGATATCGGTAGGCGTGAACCCTGATTTGCCGATAACTTCTTCCCGCCACAGGTTGTTGAAGCTGATCTGGCTGGCATCAAGTAATCCCAGAGATTTGAGTACCTCTATGGCAGGTTTTGGGCCGGGTTTAAGGATTTCGACCACTTGTTGTTCCTTGGCTGTGAAAGAGTTAACTTCTGGATTTTCCTGCTGCAGGAACCAGTATTCCAGGTCCCGGGGGTGGGGGGCTGGCCAATTCGTTTTGGCAAGGGCTTTTAAGCGATCCTGTACATTATTGTACTGGTGAGATAGGTAAGCCAATGGAACTACCCGTTCAGGGCCGATGGATATCTCCTTGCCCCTGTCCAGATTGATGTGGCTGTCCCCGCCCAATCCGATAGAGAACAGGTTAGCAGCTTGAACAGAAGTTTGATAACCAGAAACAGACGCTCCTTTCTCGGAAACGACGACTTTGCCGTCCTTAATCAATGCCAGGTCTGTGGTTGTTCCTCCGACATCAAGCACCAGGGCCTGGTCCTCCCCGGATAAGAATCTCCCGCCGATCGCGCTGGCTGCGGGTCCTGAGTGAATGGTTTCCACGGGAGACCGGGCGGCAAATTCATCGTTCATCAAGGTGCCATCTCCCCGTACGACCATTAGCGGGGCGTTGATGCCCCTATGCTCCATTGCCCTTCGCACGGCAATAATAAATTCCTGGAGCATGGACAATAGGGAAGCGTTCAGCGCTGCAGTGGTTGCCCGTTCTACGGAACCCAGCAATGTGGACAGCTGGTGGCCGAGCACGATGGGCAGATCGCAGATGCTGGCAATAGCGTTTTGAGCCCGGATTTCATGTTCAGGATTGCGGGGACTGAAATAGGAAGAGACCGCAATGGCATCCACCTTGTTTTTGATCATTTTGGTTTTTTCGAGCAAGTCTGGAAGATCAAGAGGAGTTTTTTCCTGCCCGTGCAGGTCATGTCCCCCTTCGATGTAAAAATAATGAGGGGTAGCAAAGCGTTTACTCATATCAAAGGAATTGATCAGATCTGGATCATATCCAATTAAAAAGAGCGCTACCCGCTTCCCTTTCCCTTCGGCAATTGCATTGGTTGCCAGGGTAGTAGATATCGAGACCATCTGTATCGCGGATGGATCCTCGAGATCGATATCCTTGATGACATTTTCAATACCGATCGAAAAATCCCGCTTGGTTGTCAGGCTTTTATGGGCGGCGATAATCTGGTGGGTGTTGTATTCAAGAAGCACACCATCGGTGTAGGTTCCTCCAGTATCAATGCCGAGTACCAGAGTTTCTGGCGGGGGTTTTTTATTCACCTTCCTACCTCTGACAATCAAGAGGCGTGATCAAATATGGGTTATGATCACGCCCCTTGCCGTTACAACTGATAGAAATATTATCCAAACATATCCAAGTCCAGTTCGTCGCCCTTGTATTTCTCATCTGCCAGATCACAGATGTGCTTGAGTTCCTTGAACATTTTCTCATCCAGCAGGGGTTCTTCCTCACGATCAAGTATTTCGATCACACGTTCATTCACGCGCTGACGGTGAGTCTTGCTGCCTGAAGCTTCCCAACCCTCATAATTCTGACGGTTAACCAGTTTGGGTCTCCAGATGAGGTCCTTGAAGCGATCGAAGGTGTGGTCGTGGGCAAGATAGTGTCCGCCGGGGCCGATTTCCTCAATCACATTGAGAGCTTTGCTGTCATCATTTACGGGAATGCCTTTGAGGATGCGCTTGACCATGTCAATGATCTCGTCAGCAGCAACCATCATCTCGGCAGAGCTCGTTAGACCCTGCTCCAGATAGCCAACATCGTGGATCATATTGCCGCCGATAAGGGCTGCTGTGGTGATGTTCATGGTAGCTTCCATGGCAGCCTGCTCATCATACATTTTCGCATCTGAACAGCCAGCGGTCTCGTATTCAGGAATGCCAAGCCATTTGGTGATCTGAGTGTAGGCTGCACTGAGCAGAGCCATTTCGGGTGATCCGTAGGAATACACTGCAGTCCTCATATCCATCGCAGACATTAACCCGCCAATGATCATAGGTGCACCCGGCCGGCGCAATTGGCTGAGCACGATGCCTAGCAAGCTCTCTGTCAGCGCCTGCACTGCAGTGCCTGCCAGGGTTGCCGGCGAGGTAGCTCCTGCTAATGGACAGGGGGTGTATACAAAGGGAATGCGGTGATCAGCGCAGAAGAGCAGTTTGTCAATTACTTCGACTGAGTGGCTGAGCGGTGAGACGGGTTCGATGTAAAGGGAGAAAATGGGGGTTTTTAACCATTCCTTTTCTCCGCCTAGCCGAATGTAGGCCATTTCCAGCTGGTCCTTCAGACCATCTTTGTCCACAGCAGTGATGTTGATCGGTTTATTAGTACCTTCCAGCATGGCCAGGTATTGCCAGCGGTCATAGGTGCCGACTGCGGTGTCCTGAACGATTCCCAAAGACATGTGGAAGTCGAGGTTGGGCAGTGCCTGCGCCAAGCGGGCAAAGTTCTTGACATCTTTGTAGGTCGCTCTGCGCCGTTCACTGGTGTAGGGATCGATGGTAAAAGGAGTGTCGGAACCTGCGCCAAAGTAAATCTGGTTTTTGAACAGCTCCATTTTATATTTTTCGGGATCCGCGCCGTAAATGACAACTTTGCGGGGGAGGGTTGAGAGGGCAATATCCACCATTTCCGGTGGCAATTTTACAAGGGCACTGTCTTCCTCAACCCCTTCAATTATAGCGCCATGGGCGCTAAGCAGATCATAACCCTCTTTGTTGTACACCCGCACGCCAGTCTCTGAGAGGACGGTTAACGAAGCGAAATAAATGGCTTCGATTTCTTCCTCAGAGAGCACTTCTAATGTCGGAGTGTTGTTGATTAGGTAGTTTGTTTTATTAACTTGCATGTTCTTCTCCTCTCAACTCAAGCCAGTCAATTGTTTTGCCAAATCGGCCGAGGAAGGTGCATTGGCGCCGTAACCATCCGCGCCGATCCGGTCTGCAAATTCCTGGTCGACTGGTGCGCCGCCAACCATAACTTTCAGCTGGCCTCGTAAACCTGCTTCTTCTATGGCCTTGATAGTATGCCCCATCGAACGCATGGTGGTGGTTAGCATTGCTGACATGCCAACAAGATTGGGTTGGTGTTCCTTTATTGCTTCAATGAACTCCTCTGGAGCGGCATTAAAGCCAATATTGATGATTTCAAACCCAGCCCCTTCACACATCATGCTGACCAGGTTTTTTCCAATATCATGCAGATCACCTTTCACGGTGCCCATGACGATTTTCCCGGCCATTGGGATACCACTTTCGGCAAGAATTGGGCGGAGCAGGGACATTCCGGTCGACATAGCTTCGGCGGACATGAGCACTTCTGGAACAAACATATCCCCAGCTTTGAAGCGAATTCCAACTTCACTCATACCAACAAGCAGTCCATTATTGAGCAAATCCTCGGCTGAAACGCCTTCGTCGAGTCCCTGCTGGGTGATGGAAGAGCTGGTATCACTGTCGCCTTCCAAAACCGCAGTTGATAGTTTTTCAAATAATATTTCACTCATTTTGACGATCTCCTAATTAATCTTCTTTCTGCTTGACCCATTCTTCTCCCTCTGCCAAAATCTTATCGATCAGTTTTTCGGTTTCGGGTTTCAGGGGTACCTGTTCATGTTTGGCCAAGATGTTTTGTACCCTGGCGTTCGTGCGGTCCTTGAAGGATCTTTCGCCATTTAGGACCCAGTCTTCATAGGATGTCCTGTCAATCAGATTGGGCAGCCAGTATTCGGACTTGTAGTAGCGGAGGGTGTTTTCGTCCTTCAGGTAATGTCCATTTGGACCGACGCGATGGATTGCGTCCACCGCCAGTGTATCTTCGTTAACTTCAATGCCGCGTGTAATACGGCGGGCATAACCTATGGCCTCGTCCATAGCGGCCAACTGGAAGACAGATCCGGTCATGGCGCTTTCTGTGTAGCCAACATCGTGGCATAGATCTCCACCTGTAAGGGCGGAGAATAACACAGACAGGGAGCCTTCAGTGATAGCCTGTTCATCAAAGGTTTTTGAATCGGTGCATCCGCCAGTCTGCCAGAGGGGAAGCCCGGCAAAATGAGCCAATTCGGTGATTCCAGCCATCATCAGGGATAGCTCGGGAGCGCCGTAACTGAGGATCATGTCACTCATATCCATCACGGAAAGCACACCGCCCATGATGAAGGGCAGCCCTGGCTGGATGTTCTGGGCGATGGTCAGCCCCATCCAGGATTCGGCTGCCGCCTGGATGATGGTGCCGGCGGCGGTAACCGGTGCAGTGCCGCCTGCCAGGGGGCAGGGGGTGAAAATCAACGGAATGCGGTGTTCGGCTGCAAAGACCAGCTTGTTCAGTGAATCCGTGGTGGAAATCAGCGGGGAAAGCGGCTCACAGTAATGAATGTAAGTGGGGCGCTTTTCAAAGGCGTCTTGTCCGCCAGCTTCCTCTACTGCGATGCGGTGGATGGCATTGGAGTCATAATAGTCGAATGACCAGGCCACGATGGGCTTGGTTGTGTTGCGGAACATTTCTGTGAATTCGTACAGGGCGCTGAGATCATAAGGGACGTTATCCACGGACCCCAGGGATTCACAGAAGTCGATATTGGGTAGGGAATCCACTACCTTGGCTACGTTAGGCACATCTGTTAGTTGGTAGGGACGACGTTCCATGGTCTCGATATCGATAAAGTTCACACAGGTCGGGCCGGGGCCAAAATGGGATCGCCCGGGACCAATGTGGATATCATGTTCTGGATTGCCGTCGCGGGCAAATATAGTGAAGCTGCGGGGTGCTTTAGCCAGGGCATCTTTCACCATATGGGAAGGTAATCGTACACGATCACCGTCCACCCAGGCACCTGCTGCTTTGAGGACTTCCCGGGCGTGTTCGTGTTTCACCTCCAGCCCAATATACTCCAGGACGTGGAGAACGCCGTCAAATAGCTCTTGAAGCTGATCATCAGATAACATCCGGAAGCGTACGCCGGAATTTGTGCGGTAATTAGTTCTCATACTAAAGCTCCTTGAAGGTTTATTCCTGAATTAGCCGGCAAACTGTTTGGCCATATCTGCAGCGGAGGCCGCATTGGCTGCGTAACCATCTGCACCGATTTTGTTTGCGAAATCCAGGGTGACGGGAGCACCACCGATCATGATTTTTAGTGTGTCGCGGACACCAGCTTCTTCCAAGGCTTTGATGATGCGCTCCATAGTACGCATGGTGGTTGTAAGCATAGCTGACATGCCCAGGATTTTTGGTTTGTGTTCCTTGATTGCGTTAACAAATGCTTCTGGCGCAATATCCTTGCCCAGGTCGATGATCTCAAAACCTGCGCCTTCACACATCATGCCTACCAGGTTTTTGCCTATATCGTGAAAGTCACCTTTTACAGTGCCCAGCACAATCTTCCCGGCAGTCTCTACACCCGTTTCTGCCAGTATAGGACGGAGAATGTCCATGGCTGCCTGCATGGCTTTTGCGGAGCGCAGCACTTCGGGAACGAACATGTTGCCAGCTTTGAATTCCACACCAACGTGATCCATGCCAGGCATGAGCCCGTTGTTGAGGATATCTTCGGCCCCCAGACTTTCTTCAAGGGCGGCATTGGTTTTGTCCACCATGTCTACGAAGTTTCCTTCGATAACCATGGTAGAAATTGTGGATAAAATATCACTCATTTGTTTGTACCTCCTTAACCTTTTGTTTGGTTGATATTTCTTTCTTTTATAAATAGTTCTTGATAGTTTTATGAAAATCCTGGATGTGTCTGGTGATATGCTCGGTAGCCAGGTCTTTGTTACCAACAGCGATTGCCTGGTATATATCACAGTGTGCCTTGATATCAATATCATCTACGGTAGTCTGGGGAAGGGCAAGATACCATATTCTCAAAGACAGGTTGTAGTAGTACTCCAGGTTGGAGATCAAGAACCGGTTATTAGTGGCTTCCCGCACCAGGTTGTGGAATTTGCCGTCCAATTCGATCATTTCTTCTTTTGATGTGCCCTTGAATTTTTCGTATTGATTAGCTAGTTTCTCCAGCCTGGCAAGCTGATCTTCTGTGATTCGCTCGCAGGTTAGTCGGACAGCCAGAGATTCCAACTCTACCCGAACCTCAACGATTTGGGTTAGATCAGTAATTGCCAGCTGGGCGACAAAAATTCCCCGCCGCGGTTTAACAACCACCAGGTCGTCAGGCTGTAATCTCTTTAACGCTTCCCGGATTGGAGTTCGGCCAAATCCAAGTTCGTCCATTAGATCGGATTCATTAATAACAGCGCCAGGAGAAAGTTCTGTTCTGATAATCCTTTTTTTTATTTCCTGGTAGGCTAGCTCTGCGTTGGTCTGGTTCATAGATAACCCTAAGATTCCTTGGAACGGGCTCTGAAAGATTTGATCCAGTTCATACCAAACTCATCCCGGCCCATAACCATGTCAGCTGCCTGGATGGCCAGATTGACTTCTTCTTCTAGAGGATTGGTAATCGGGCAGGTCAATCCTGCCAAAATGGCCATGGCAATAAATGTGGCGTTGATAACAGGTCGATTGGGCATGCCAAAGGAAATGTTGCTGGCACCCATGGTGATGTTAACGCCGAATTCCTGGACCACCAAGCGGATGGTGTCAATGGCAATCATGCCGGCGGTATGGTCTGAGCCCATGGTCAGAGCCAGGGGATCAATGAGCAACCGGTCAGCCGAGATGCCCAGTTTACCTGCCCGCTCAATCATCTTGGCAGCTACTTTGAAACGCTCCTCTGCCGTGGCAGGGATGCCATCATCGTCCATGCAGAGAGCGATCACTGTTGCATCATATTCTTTTACGAGGGGAAGCAAACTTTCAAGGTGCTCTTCTTCGCCATTGACTGAGTTGATCAGGGCTTTGCCTTTATAAACTGACAGGGCCGTCTCCAGAGCTTTGCTATCGGCTGTGTCGATGCAGAGGGGAGCGTCTGTGACTTCCATAATAGCGTGGATCATGTCCCTAAGAATGGGTTCTTCGTCAGCGCCCGGGACACCGGCATTGACGTCAATAATGGAGGCGCCAGCCTCGATCTGGGCAATGGCATCCCTTTTGACAATGTCATATTTGCCCTCTTTGAGCTCCGCTAACAGGGCTTTCCTACCGGTAGGATTGATTCTTTCGCCAATAATGACGGTTGGATTGGAACGATGAATCTCGACGGTTTTGGTTTCTGAGCTGACTATGGTTTTTAGGTTCTCTGACATATTATCTCCTTACAACTCTAAGATTTGGGCTTTCCCCTTCTCTCTAGTATATTACAAATATATCAGATGGGGGGACCCAAGTGGGGAAATGGCGATGTTTGTAACATAAAATTGTGATATTTATCGCCCTGAAGCTATCTTACTGGAGCATTTTTCCCAGATAATCCTGGATCTGTTTGTTGATGATCGGATCGAGCTTGGGTTCACTATAACTCTCCAGCAGTTCCTTCCAGCGCATGGTGCTGCGGGCGGAGGTGTCTTGCTGCTCTCCTTTCCACCAGGCTTCCATACCGCTCCGATCTCCAATGGCCGGCAGCCAGAACTCGGTCCGGCAGCGTTCGAGCGTTTGGGGTTCTCCCAGGTAATGTCCGTCATGGCCCACATTTTTAATGACCTCCAAGGCCAGCGTTTCTGGGGTGACTTCCATTCCCTGCCATAAATGTCTTAACATCCCGCATAATTCATCATCCATGACGAATTTTTCATATGAAAATGCCAGAAAGGAGCTGAGAATGCCCGCCGCATGAAGCACAAAATCAATCCCGCTGTTGATTGTGGAGTACAGGCTAAACATGGATTCATAACCTGCTTGGGCATCCAGGGTGCTGGAATCTGTCAGAGCGCCTCCTCCCCTGGAAGCCAACCCATATTTGCGGGCTAGCTGTCCGTGGGCAGCTAAACAAAGCGATAGTTCGGGGCTGCCGATTGCCAGTGCCCCGGTTTTCATGTCAACATTGGTTGAGGCGGTTCCGTAGATGACCGGCAGGCCAGGGTTGACAAGCTGAGTGAGGACAATACCGGAGAGAAGTTCGGCGTTTTGCTGGGCCAGTAAACCGGCCAAGGTGATCGGGCCGGTAGATCCGGCCATAATTAAACTGGCAATCACAACTGGCTGATTGGCCCTGGAGTAAACCAGCAACGCATCTAGCATGTCAGTGCTGTAGCGCAAAGGGCTGAGCGGGTTGATCAAGCCGGTGGTGAAATGCCCGGAAGCCTTATCACCAAAGAGGATTTTAATTAGATCCATGGTGTACTGCGCGCCTTCTCGCCCATCGGTGCTTCCTATAAAGGCTTTGTCAGAGAGGCGGATGTTAGCGTCCACCATGCGCAAATTGACTGTTTCAACGGGTATATCCTGAGGTTCTACCATCAGATGACCACTCATATCTTGATTAGGGAGGACGTGGGCTAAACGAACCAGGTTTTCATAGTCCTCGAAAGTGGGATCGCGCTTGCCCAGCACCGGATCGATCAAGAACGGCGCCCCATATCCAGGCACGAAAACGGGAGATCCATCACCGATGATGACATTATGTTCCGGGTTCCTGGCCTGTATTGTGAATTTGGATGGGATGTCCTTGATCACTTCCAGGATTTGTTTTTCTTCCAGGAAGACCAGCTGATCTTCGACTTTGTATCCATGTTTCTTAAAAATGTCCAAAGCCTCCTGATGGGGAAAGTGAATTCCGATATCTTGGAGGATTTCCATAGTGGCTTGATGAATTGCTTCTAGGTCAGAAGCTGAGAGAAATTCAAGGAGTTGCATGTAGTTTTTTCTCCTTATTCTATTAATCGGTTTGGTGAGAAGTTAATGAGTAGAAGAAGCGGATATGAAAAATATGGGATTCTTCAGTGAAAATACTAAGGAAGGCTCCAACCCGGTCGACTGGTTTCCACCATTATCTTCGAGGGTTTGGAGCTTTCCTGACAATTTGTGGTTTATTTAGTTTTATTTAACAAGCCTTTAATCTTGACGACTGCCCAATAGTAAAAGCCGCTGAATCCAGATGGATAATAGATCATAATCATAATCATCAGGACACCGTAGATCACAAGGTGCAGTCCGGGCAGACTGGATAAATTCGATCGCAGGAACTCGATGAAGAAGACAAACGGGAAAGCGATGGTAATACCGCCCCACAGGCTGCCCCTTCCGCCAATGTAGGCAATTGCCAGCACCTCAACGGTTTTTGAGGTATGCATCAGGGTGGATGGGGTTAGCGACCCGAAAAAGTGGGCATAAAAACCGCCTAACAGGCCTGCGAAAAAGGCGGAGAGGGTGAAGTTAAAGACCAGGTATTTTGTAGGGTTAATTCCCGAGGCCCTGGCTGCATCTGGATTTTGCCCGATGGCTTTAAATGCCAGCCCAATATTGGACCCCACAACCAGTTTAAGGGTTATGTAAATAACTATCATCATGGACAGAATGATATAGAAGTAGGGCAGGTTGTTGGGTGTTTCTATGAATTTGACAGGGTTCATGCCCAGAGGGCCGCGAGTAAGGTCAGTCAGGTTGTTGACCAAACCCATCAGGGCGATGCCCACAAACCAGGCCATAACTGCAGCAAAAATACCCCGCAGCCTGAGCGTGAGAATGCCCAGCAAAAAACCGACCAGTGCTGCCATCAATGCGCCCAGCCAGATGGTCAACCAGGGGTTCAATCCCGGTGCATAGAGCAGAAAGGGAGTTGTGTTGGCGAGAATCCCTGAGGTATAAGCCCCCACTCCCAGCAGGGCAGCGAAACCAAAGTTAACGATATTGATGTATCCGGCAGTAAAGTCGAATGCTACTGATTGAGCGGCAAGGAAAGCGCCCATAATCATCCAGCGGACGATGTATTCCTGGGAGAAAGGATAGAAGTTTGGCAAAAGTGCCAGGATGATCAACAATACAAAACCTAGCGGGGAGAAGCCGATTTTATTAAGCAAGGAGACAAATTTCTGCCAGATTGTTCCCTTTGCTTCGATGGTTGGAGTTGAGTTCATATATTTATTTCCTCGATTATTGTTCCTGAACACCTTTAACTTCACTGCCAAAAATACCGGAAGGAGCCAGCATCAGCACCAGTACCATGATTGCGGTTGGCACAACAGACTGCCAGGAAAGACCGATAAACAGTTGTGTGCCGGATTGCAGCAGGGCGACGAGAAAACCGCCCACAATGGCTCCAGCAACATTGCCCAGCCCTACCAGCATGACCACATACCACGCGAAATACAACGGTGTTAGACCTACCGTCGGATAAGCCTGGAACATGAACAGCAGCGAGGCCCCCGAAATTGCTGCCATGCCTGTTGCCAGGGAGAAGGTGAAAGTTTGGATAAAATCCAAATTAATGCCAACCAATTGGGCACCTGTCTCGTCCTGAGAGACTGCCCGGATAGCACGTCCAAGTTTGGTCCACCGTAGGAAAAACCAAAGGAGGCCGATGGTAACCAGGGAAATGATAGCGGCGACTATGCGATCCACAGCGATAAAAGCGCCCATTATTTCAACGGACGGCACATCAAAATAGCGCGGGATTCCCCTGAAGTTTGGACCCATTGCGAGGGTCGTTCCGTTGGTGAGAACGAATGACATGCCAACCGTTAGCAGAAAGGCATTCATGATCCAACCCTCTTTGGTACGGTGCCTCAAAGGCGCAAAAACAAGCTTCTCAATGATGATACCCAGCACAGATCCTGCCAGGCCGGCGGCGATGATCGCTAGAAACGGCCCCAGATAAATCAGGAATTTACTGCCAGTGGCGAGGAAAATTTTGTTCAGGGGGGTAAAGGTGAAGTAGGCAATGTAAGCCCCCACCATGAATGATTCTCCGTGGGCAAAGTGAGGGATATTCATCACGCCAAAGACCAACGCCAGGCCGGTTGCCAGCAAAGCCCACATGCACCCAGTAACGATCACATTTAATAGCTGTGGTGGACCACCTTCAAAGCCGATCATGATAAAGAGAATAATCGAAAATATTGTTACAATCACAACAGGCAAATTATCTTTGATCCAAGTTATGAAATTTACCGTGGTCGTGGGTGCCGTAGAAGTTTCTTTTGCCATATACTTTTCTCCCTAGCTTTACTATGATTTTTCCCAGCAGTACCAGATTAAATCAGTCACCTAAATACCAAGATAAGCATTACGGACATGATCATTGGCCTTCATTTCATGACTCGGTCCGCTCATAACGATCTTGCCTTGTTCAAGAATATAAGCACGGTCGGTAATGTCCAGGGTGGCATTGACATTCTGCTCTACAAGCAGGATGGTTACACCCTGTTTGCGCAGTTTAAGCAAAGCCTCGAAAACAGCATAGGTCAGGTTGGGTTGCAGTCCAAGGGAAGGCTCATCTACCAGCATGAGGGTGGGATTGGACATCATACCCCTGGCGATGGCCAGCATTTTACGCTCACCGCCGCTCATAGTGCCTGCCAGCTGGTCCTTCCTCTCCTGAAGGCGGGGAAAGAGCTCAAATACATAATCCAATGTTTTCAGCTGGGTTTCCTTTTCCTTGACCGCATAGGCGCCCAGAAGTAGATTTTCCTTAACTGACATGTCTGTAAACAGATTCAAAGCCTCAGAAACATAGCTGATCCCCATCCGGCTGATGAGATGCGGGGCTTTGGCTTTGATGGATTCACCGTTAAATAGGATGTCCCCCCCCTTGGGTTTTATCAGGCCAGCGATTGTGCGCAGCGTGGTTGATTTTCCCGCACCATTGGGTCCGATCAGGGCGACAAACTCTCCCTGTTCAACTGTGAATGAAACTTCCCACAGCACCTGCAGGAAATCATATCCGGAGTCCAGATTCTTAAGCTCCAGCATCGGGGACCTCCTTTTCTCCAAGGTAAGCTTCAATAACTCTGGGATTGTTGAGCACTTCGTCCGGTGTGCCCTCAGCGATGGTTGTGCCGTATTCAATTACCATCACCTCATCACATATCCCTTTAATGACGCGCATAATATGTTCAATAGCAATAATGGTCACTCCATCATTCCGGATGCGTTTGATCAGCTCCATCATGGAATCCAATTCGCCGGGGGTTAATCCTGAAGCAAGTTCATCCAGCAATAATAATTTTGGTTGACAAGAGATGGCTCTTGCCAGGTCAATCCGCTTCAGCTGTGCGGCATTCAATTGTGATGCCGGTGTGTCAATTGGCAGATTAAATTCCACAAATTCCAGGGCTTCGCGGGCTCTGATATCAGCGGATTTTAACCCGTGAGCTGATGGGCCAAATACAGCCCCAACTTTTACGTTTTCGAGAACGGTCAATTTAGGAAAAGGACGCGGAATCTGAAACGTCCGGGCCAGTCCACGTTTACACATCGCTTCTGCCGGCAGCCCCGTGGTTTCTTCACCAAGGAAGTAAACCCTGCCGCTGGTGGGAGGAAATTTGCCGGCAATGGAATCTAAAAAGGTGGTCTTTCCAGCCCCATTGGGACCAATTAATCCGAATATTGATCCTTCTTCGATTTTCATGGAAACTTGATTGACTGCAGTCAGACCACCAAACCTTTTGGTCACCTCTTTTGTGTCTAATACCATGAGTTCTTTCCTCTCTAACAGAAGGGGTGGCGAGTTATTGAACTACGCCACCCCTTGTTAATCAACCGGGTTGGGTCAACCCTTAGGGAACGATCAGGTCCTGTACTGCGCCTTCAACCGGATAGATCGGTTTGCCGAGGCATTTGCCATCAACATATTCATACTGCAGCACGGGGAAGGTGTAGAAGCCGGGGCCAACAACGGGATCGGGTGTGGTCTCTTCGGTGTACTTGTATTCAACCATTACGATACCGTCAGTCATGGTCCAGTCACCTGTCCAGATATTCTCTTCTACAAATTGCTGGATAAGCTCGCTGGTGAGCACGCCGTGCTCATCATAAACAGCCTGGAGAATTTCCAGAAGCATCTTGGTGCCGTCATGAGCGAGACCAGCGGAGGAGGTGCTGGGGCTGAGGTTGTACCTGTCCTCAAATTCCTCTGCAAAAGCAAACCCTGCATCGCCAGACCAACCAGCGATCTGGTCCATTACCAAGTTCGCTGAGGAGCCGGTCAGGCTGCAGAAATCCACCCATCCCAGGCCATCCGCTATGATCAGGCTTTCCAGGCCAATTTCATCAGCCTGTTTGATCAGGGAGGTAATTTGTGGGGGTGAGGTGCTGGTGCCAGCCAGAACAGCCGGGGCCAGGTCTTTCACCTGGTTCAGATACGCGGTGTATTCGGTCTGCTCGAGGGGGAAATACTCTTCGGAGACGATTTCCCAACCAGCGGCTTCAAAGAGATCCATCACGCCGCCGGCGAAGCTGCGGCCCCAGTCGGTGTCCTCACCGTAAATGGCAACGGTTTTGGATTCGGGAGCATAAACACCCTGTTCAATGTAGTATTCCAGGGCATCAATGTACTTGTTGCCGAGTTTCGCGGGGGTTGGCCAACCTTTGGTTGACCAGTAGCCGTATTTCGCTATATCCGAGGCAAAGGTTTCATTCACCTTTTCGGTTGCTCCGAAGCCAAAGATGTGCGGGATATGGTGTTTTGCGGTCACTTCCATCACGGCAACAGCTACTGAACTGTGCCAGTTGAGGGCGCCGGCCTGGATGCCGTCCTGTACCACAGCCTGCTCATAAGCCTGGGAGGCTTTGGCGGGATCGGACTGGGAGTCAATCCAGACTGGTTCTATGGTGTAGTTGCCGATCCGGTAGCTAACTTCTTCGAGGGCGATTGTGGCGCCGCCCTTGAACTGTTTACCGGTCTGGGCACTCGGACCACTGTATGGGCCCAGGAAGCCAACTTTGAAAACTTCTGCCTCTTTGGCAACTTCCACGATCTCAGTAACGGTTTCACCTTCTGTTTCGACGATGACTGTTTCGACGACAACACCGGGCTCGGAAGCCTGGCAGGCTGCCAGCACGAGTGAAGCTGTTATTAACACAGCCACGACGATAAAAATTTTTGATTGTCTGAATTTCATTAAGAAATCCTCCTTAAATAGGTAATTAATAAAAAACGGAGATAGATCCTTCTTATTGTATCCTTCTTCTTGTGCCTCACACCTCCTTGGAAAATTAATACTCGAAATATTGGGAATATTTGCAGTTAAAATCGATAATTACAGATCTGGGTGCTTGTTTCCGCTGTAGTGATAACAAAAAATAAATTGCTGCTTGATAATTAGTAGAAGTCATGGTCCAAACCAATATTTGTAGCCGTTCCAAGAGTAATATATTTGTAATATATCAGATAAAATACGTCTTGTCTACGGGATGCCTTCACAACTCGGGCACCGGCGATTCGGTTATTTAACCCTAAAAAAACTTTTCCCCTGGAGTGAGATATTATAGGGGGAATTTTGAAGTTTACACTATGACATGTGTCACTTCTTAAGTGAAATTAAGGCTATTTCTTTGGACTTGTTCGGTATTTATACATAAAAAAATATTTCAAGTTTACCCTCTTTCCCATTTCAGTTCCAGGTGGATTGGGTCTTCCTCCGGGGCGGGTAACTGGCGATCGCGGGAAATCTTGCAGGTTATCCCCGGGGAATGAATGATCCACAGGCCCTGAAGTGTACTCATAATAAGACCAAATTGTAAACAGCATCTTTGATGGGTATAAAACAGGGTTCCACCCGCTCGTAAACCAGTTGGGCGATGATGGTGTCCAAATCCAGGAAGCTTTCCTTAGGGTTTGATAGCTCCTTAATTTAATCAACAAAAACCATCCTGAGCCTAATTAATGACGACCCAGGGCCCTTCTTCAATTCTTATTGATTGGTAATCCAATCAATGCTTTACGGGGAAGGTGTTGAGATCAGGAAAACTCTGCCAACGCTTCTGCCATGGCCTTGATGTGTTCCGGGGTGCTGCCGCAGCAGCCGCCAATTAACCTGGCTCCCTCGCTCCAGACAGTGACCGCATAATCAGCCATTACCTCGGGGGAACCGTTGTAGACCACTTCTGTACCCACAACAATGGGGATGCCAGCATTGGCCTTGGCGATCAAAGGGAGTTCCGGGTTGGTGGATTTAAATGCCTTGATGGCTTCAATCAGTTCATTTGAACCGGTGCCGCAATTAGCCCCCAGAAACTGGATATCTTCCTTCTGGAGAGCCTCTGCGGCCTGCTCGGGTTTGGTTCCCATCATGGTGTGACCGTGGGAATCAAAGGACATGGTCGCTGCAATTGGCAAATTGCTAACTGATCGGACTCCAGCAATGGCTGCTTTAACCTCTTCCAGGTCGCTCATAGTCTCAATCCAGAACATATCCACCCCGCCCGCAACCAATCCACCAGCCTGGGCTGCAAATGATTGACGGGCAGCTTCTTTGGTCAATCTTCCCAGAGGTTTGAGGAGTTGGCCAGTTGGGCCGATCGATCCGGCCACAACCACGTTCTGTTCAACTGAGTCAGCTTCTGCCCTGGCATTTTTTGCGCCTGCTTCGTTCAGTTCATGAACTCGTTCAGCCAGCCCATGGTTCTTCAGGCGAACTGACGATCCGCCGAATGTATTGGTCAGGATCACCTGGGAGCCAGCTTCGATATAGGCGCGGTGGATCTCCCTCACTTTTTCGGGATGGAGGACATTCCATTCTTCCGGGGATTCACCTGACTCCAGGCCGGCAGCGAACAACATGGTGCCCATGGCGCCATCCAGGAGGATCGGTTTTCCTGATTGTAATAAAGTGAAGAGTTTGTTCATGAGTTTCCCCGGTAATGATCTGATATGAAGTAATATAATGGTTTTCCCAGGCCAGCTTATAAGCCGCATTCTGTCTGGTGTAGATCCGGTTTACACCCCGGAGGGCTTCCTCCCTTCACTACACTGAGGTGATCATCTGTCTGGGGTGCGCTTCTCAGCGCACCTCGGTGCAGCCTACCTGGAATTCAAGGGAAACGAGCAGCTTCCCCTCCCGAAGGAGTTCATCCCTGTTTGGCCTTGCTCCCGATGGGGGTTGCCCGGCCGCAAGCATTACTGCCTGCGCCGGTGGTCTCTTACACCACCATTTCACCCTTACTCCCGAAGGAGCGGTTTGTTTCTGTGGCCCGATCCGGCAGATCTCTCCGCCCCGGACGTTATCCGGCATCGTGCTCGATGGAGTGCGGACTTTCCTCACCCTGTAAACAGGGCGCAACCACCTGGCTGACCTGGGGCCTTCATCATAACATGTTTGATATTTTTCTTGAAGGGGACGGCTGGTGGTATATTTATTCAGATGACAGAGGAGGAATTCCATATCTAAAAATATCAATGGGGTGGACAAATCGCCCTCCTTATCTTAAAATGTCTTTTCGAATTAGTAAGAAATGATTGGAGGAATACCCTTGGGCTTAAAATCATCACAAAAACGAGAAAGACAGAATGAAAAGAGCCGGTTGCGGAACCGGACTTACAAGAGCAAGTCCCGCACCCTGATCAGGAA
>JAGHAU010000003.1 GCA_021161345.1 Anaerolineales bacterium
CAATAGGGCTGATACCTCAGCACCCGCCAGACTGAATCGGAAAATATTATCAATGAACATCAATACATCTCGACCCTCATCTCTGAATTTCTCAGCCAGGGCCAGTCCTGTCAGCGCAACCCGCAAACGGGGTCCCGGAGGTTCATTCATCTGACCAAATACCATGACGGTGTCTTTCATTACTCCAGATTCCAGCATTTCTCTATAAAGCTGAGTGCCTTCCCTGGTCCGCTCACCTACACCAGCAAATACCGAGTTACCTTCATGCTCGGTGGCGACTGAACGGATCAGTTCCATAATAATAATTGTTTTTCCAACACCAGCACCGCCGAAAACCCCGGTCTTGCCTCCTTTTGTGAAAGGGGCGACCAGGTCAATTGATTTAATGCCAGTTTCAAATACTTCGACTTCCGTGGATTGATCCTCAAATGAAGGAGCCAGTCTGTGGATAGGATAATATTCGTTAGATGAGATCTCACCTTTGCCATCTACAGGTTGGCCGAGGACATTCATAACCCGACCCAGGACTTGCTCGCCAACAGGCACCATGATGGGCGCGCCAGTTCCGGTTACCTTCATGCCCCGTTTCAATCCGGGAGTTGGTCCCATAGCGACGCAGCGGACTTCTCCGCCACCCAGATGGTTTTCCACTTCCAGGACCAGGTCATCTCCGTCCTCAACTTCCACAACCAGGGCATCATAAATCATAGGCATATTCTCTACATCGAATAATGCATCGATCACGCCGCCTTTAATTTCGATGATCTTTCCGCTGGCATCTGTCATTACACCCTCCACTCAAATAATTCTTTCAGGTTTTACTAATAAGATCAATTATTCTGAAATTGCTTCTGCGCCGCCTGCAATATCGAGCATTTCATTCGTAATAGCCCCCTGCCGGGCTTTGTTGTATTCCAATTGCAGCACGTCTGCCAGGTCAGTTGCGTTATCGGTAGCATTTTTCATTGCCACCATTCGGGCAGAGTGTTCACTCGCCAGGGATTCGATCACAGCGTGAAAAACCTGCAGCACAGTAAAGCGGGGTACGATCTCATCCAGAAGTGATCTCTGATCCGGTTCGAAGATATATCCTCCAACCAACGCCTCTTTGATTTTAAAATCTTTCACACGATCCTCGGAATCAGGATCAAGCGGGAGTATCTTTTTAACCACAGGCCGATGGGTCATCCGGTTGACGAATTGGGTATAGATCAAGTACACCTCATCTACTTCGTCATCCAAATACTGATCAACAGCAATATATCCTACAGGAGAGATATCGTTATAGGATGGCTGGGGCGGTAAATTGCAGAACTCAGCCAATATTTCCTTCCCCCTCCGGAGCAGCTGGTCACGACCTCGTTTTCCGACAGCTATGTATTTCACCGGAATATCAATGGTTTCGGCCCACTCATCGGCTTTCCTGATCAAGTTGGAATTGTACGCGCCTGCCAATCCCCGGTCACCGCTAATCACAATGGCAATTATATTTTTTACTTCAGAATGTTGTGCCAGCATCGGGTGCAAAGTTGGTCCATCCGGCTGCTCTGCGATATGCAGCAGAACCTGCCATGCTTTAACTGAATAAGGCCGGGTATCATCAAGCTGGTCGATAGCTTTGCGCACTTTACTTGCGCTGACTGCTTGCAAAGCCCGGGTCACCTGAGAGATATTCTTGACGCTTTTGATGCGTTGTTTTACTTCTCTAGCATTTGCCATATATCAATTCCTGGAGATAACTGGCTTCATAGTAGTCAATTAGAGGGAAAACCCTTCCAGGGCATCTTTCAGTTGTTTTTCGATCTTATCAGTAAGCTGTTTTTCTTCCATAATGGCAGAAAGCAGATCTGGATGGCTATTTTCGATATAGCGATTTAGCTCGTTTTCCCATTTAGCCATTTCATCCAGTCTGATCTCATCCGCATAACCATTGGTCGTCGCGTAAATCACCACGATCTGATTGGCAACCGGTACAGGAGAGAACTGGGGCTGCTTGAGAATTTCGCGCAAGCGCCGACCCCGATCCAATCTGGCTTGGGTTGCTTTATCAAGGTCAGAACCAAATTGTGCAAATGCCGCTAATTCGCGGAAGGCAGCCATTTCCAGACGCAGCTGGCCGGCAACCTGCTTCATGGCCTTCAGCTGGGCATCACCACCTACACGTGAGACCGAGATGCCGGCATTAATGGCGGGCCGTATTCCAGAATAGAAAAGGTCGTTTTCGAGGTAAATCTGGCCGTCCGTGATCGAAATAACGTTAGTCGGCACATAAGCTGATACATCACCCAACAGAGTCTCAATGATCGGCAGTGCCGTCAATGAGCCGCCGGTGCCCTTCACTTTCGCAATCTTTCCTTTTTCACCGGCTTCAAGATCGTGTTTGGCATCATCTTTAGCCAGCGGACCACCATAGATCTTGCCGTTCACGGCATCTTTTTGATCGGCCAGGGCCTCATTGAAATCCTCAGGAACGATCACAAAATTATCGGCCATTCTGGCTGCTCTTTCCAGCAGGCGGGAGTGAAGATAAAACAAGTCTCCCGGATATGCTTCGCGTCCTGGCGGACGCCTGAGCAGCAGTGAAATTTCCCGGTATGACCAGGCATGTTTTGAAAGATCGTCATAGACGATCAAGGCATCCCTGCCTGTTGCCATGAATTCTTCGCCCATTGCGCAGCCGGCATACGGGGCAATATACTGCAGGGCGCTGGGCTCTTCTGCTGACGCAGATACGATAATTGTATGCTCCATGGCGCCATGTTCTTCAAGGATTGCGACAGTCCTGGCAACACCGGCCTTCTTCTGGCCAATGGCCACGTAAATACAGATAACGCCTTTGCCTTTTTGATTGATGATAGTATCAAGGGCAATGGCAGTTTTTCCAGTTTGCCGGTCACCAATGATCAATTCTCGCTGACCCCTACCGATCGGTATCATGGAGTCAATAGCTTTTATGCCAGTCTGGAGAGGCTGATCCACATCTTTTCGTTCGATCACACCGGGTGCGATGAATTCGACTGGTCGATACCCAGTACTGCGAATAGGGCCTTTCCCGTCAATGGGCTCTCCGATCGCATTCACAACCCGTCCGATCAAAGCATCACCCACAGGAACAGAAGTAATTCGATTGGTGGTCCGGACTTCCATCCCCTCGCCGATCTCATCATATTCTCCCATGATGATGACACCAACATGGTCTTTTTCGAGGTTAAACGCAGTTCCCAGAACACCATTCTTGAATTGGACTAGTTCCTGAGCTCGAACATCAGCAAGGCCTGTTACACGAGCAATACCATCGCCAGCTTCCAAAACAGAACCGACACTCTGTACCCCAGCCGTAGGCTGAAAATCATCAATAAATTTCTTAAACTCTGCTGTAATTTGATTAATGGATTCAGTCACGATACCTCCGCTGTAATTAATAAAGCAAATCAAAAAATGACATTCGCGCCAGTCATTTTTTTGATCGTTCCTCTATATTTTTTTATTATCAGACAAGCTATTCTGCAACCCAAAAAATGATAACTGATAGTCTGCTTCTTGTCCAGCAAAATACCTCTTAACTGAAGAACCTGAGGGAGAGGGTGAGCCTGGTCTCCAAATCCAGAGGGGCATCATCAGGTAAGGCCTGCAGGGCAGCCTGAGCCTCGAGGACCGAATACCCCAGGGTAACCAATGCCTGCTGGACTTCCGCATTTATCCCCGCGGTCTCCGGAGAAAACACCATCTCATCCGTAAAGCTAATCCGATCTTCCAAAGATAATAGTATCTTTTGTGCGGTCTTTCTCCCAATTCCAGAGACCTGAGCGAAGATCTCCTCCTGTTTATTCAAGACAGCGCGCTTGATCACATCTGGATTATGCGTGGAAAGGGTTTCCAGGGCCAATCTTGGCCCTACTCCATTGACCTTGATAAGCTCCTGGAACAACGAAACTTCTTCCTGTTCTTGAAAGCCAAATAAAGTGAGTGAATCTTCTCTCACAACCAAATGGGTAAAGAGTGATACTGTCTCTCCCCGGCGCTGTGATTGAACCAGAAACGCAGTCACATAAACCAGATAACCGATCCCCCCCACCTCAACGACCAGGTTGTCTTCACCAATCTGGATGACTTGCCCTTGTATGCTTGCGATCATATTTATTCTCTCAGATTAAAAAGGCGATCCCTAGACCTATAATAACCATTAATGCCATGATAGGCCAAACGTATTTTCGGAGCGTTTTGGAACCGATTGAAAATACCAGAGCGCCCTTTGTCAGGGTATTGGATATCGTAGCGAAAATAATGGCAAATTTTCCGGATTCCAGCGGTACACTTCCGCCTGCTCGGGTAAGATCCGATATTGACAATGTTATCGCGTCTACATCCGCTAAACCAGCTATGATGCTGGTTAAATAAATCCCATTTTCTCCAATATAAATCTCAGCTGTTTTTATGGCCAATAGAACCAAAGCGTAGATCAAACCGAATTTGATTGCTGTTCCTAGTTCAAATGGATTAGATAAGGCCAATTCTTCTTCATCAATGGCTGATTGCGACAGGTAAAGATAAATAGCGTATATCAGACCCGCCAACCCCATGGCTGCCAAAGCAGGCCAAACATATGATAGCAGCTGAGTATTGACCACGGCAACTTCAATAATCACCCGGATGAACATAATTATCCAGGCCATAATGATTGCTACTGCAAATGGTTTCTCCATGCCAGTCTGCGATTTACTTCGTTCAGAAAAACTCATAGTGGTCGCAGTGCTCGATGCAAGTCCACCCAATAAGCCGCTGATACCCAAACCCTTTTTTGGGCCAACTACTTTGACCAGAACATAACCAAGAAAATTTATCCCTGAAATAAAGATAACCATTTCCCAAATCTGGGAGGGATTTAGAACATCAAAAGGGGGAGACCCAAAGGTCTTATTCGGTAGAACAGGTAAAACGATTGCAGTGATCACCGCAAACTGGAGAGTGGCAAAAACATCTTCCTGGGTAATTACCTTGACAAATTGGCGGAACTCTCCTTTCACAGCCAGTAAGACCGTGGTTACAACCCCCATTGCTGCAGCTAATTCAATGGAATGGATATAACAGATTGCTCCGATCAGGATGGTGATCAGGGCAGCGACTTCTGAAGTCAGCCCGATTTCCTCTCTTTCTGTAGCTGTCACATAATAAGCTACTATCACCATCAGGCTCATCAGTCCAATAATGCTGATAAACACCCAAATAGAATCAAGGGTATCAGATAAAAAAGCCGCTGTTGCACCCACCAGGCTCATTAAAGCAAAAGTCCGCGCTCCAGCAAATAACCCCCGCCCCTGACTGGATCCATGGGCATATTCTCGTTGCATACCGATCAATACACCAATTAATAGGGCTGCGCCGAAACGAAGGAAAATGCTTTGATATATCATGTTCTTTTAAACCCTCGTGTGGAATGTAAATGACAGATTGCGACTGCCAGAGCATCCGCGGCATCATCCGGCCGAGGAATGTCTTTTAAATTCAGCAAAAGTTTTACCATTTGCTGAACCTGGTTCTTATCTGCTTTTCCGTACCCAACAACAGCCTGCTTTATTGCTAAAGGTGTATATTCTCCCATCGTCAATCCAGCTTCTGCTATTGCGATCAAAGCTGCTCCTCGGCCTTGTCCCACATTTAAGGCAGTTTTGACATTCTTTTGGAAGAATAGTTTTTCGACGGCACAGCAATTCGGTTTCGTATCGTTTATGATATCCAGTAAAGATCGATACAGATGGAGCAGCCGCCGGGGTTCATCCCAATCACTTGCAGTGGTGATCACCCCGTGTGCCAGCCAGGTTAGATCTCCATTTTTTGCTTCTTTGATCAGTCCATATCCGGTAATTGCAGTACCCGGATCGATCCCGATCACTACCCTGGATTCAGTCATTTAGCTATGCCAGCCCTTCCAGAGCTTCATCACTTATCTTGAGATTCGTATAAACTTCCAGGATGTCATCCAGTTCTTCCAATAGGTCTATCACTTTCATTACCTGAATAGTACTTTCCAGGTCCAGTTCAACTTCCTGATTTGGGTCCATTCTTAACCCTGAAGCATCGGGGACAATAGAGGCAGCTTTCAATTTATCGAAAATAGTTTTAAAAACTTCGACCTGACCAATGATCTCAAAATAATCATCTTCCTCAATCACATCATCTGCTCCGCCCTCCGCAGCGATCTCAAATAAATCGTCAAAGCTCAAATCACCACAGGGAATATTAAAAAAAGATTTCCTGGTAAACTGCCAGGATACTGAACCTTCTTGTCCCATAGATCCACCGTGTTTGGTCAGCACATGACGGATATCAGCTACTGTTCGGTTGCGGTTGTCTGTGATGCAGTTCAAAATCACTGCAACACCATGCGGGGCATAACCCTCATAATGGATCTTTTCCATCAGGGCGGCGTCTTTATCCTCACCAGTGCCGCGCTTGACAGCACGATCGATGTTGGAACTTGGCATATTGGCCGACCTGGCCCGATCCATCGCCAGGCGCAGACCAAAATTAGTTTCCGGATCTCCGCCGCCTTCCCGGGCAGAAATCTGGATCTCCCGGGCTAACTTTGTGTAAGCAGCACCGCGGCGGGCATCAGTCGCAGCTTTTTTGTGTTTTATGGTCGACCATTTTGAATGTCCTGACATGAGAAACCTCCAAAATTCAGGGGATAAATAAGTGCAGTGAAATTTCCCAAAAAGATTACGTTCTCTGGCTTTCCGGGATGGTCGTATTATAACATCTGGTCGCAATTAGGATGCGAGAAAAAATCAGGATTGTTTATCCAGCCTAGTCATTCCCAGGCTTTCTGCTTGGTGGATAAGATCCAGGTATTCTGCTCTCGTAATCATCCGATTCAGATCATTCTTGCAGTAGGCCTGGTAGGCAGGGCGATATTGATCCATGATGTTAAGGTATGTGTCTGCTGAAACCTGCTCAGCGATGAATCGAAGGACCTCTTGTGAGCCTGCCAATCCATTTGGTAGGACCAGATGCCGGATCAACAACCCCCTCTCAGCTACTCCGGCTGCTGAGATTTTCAAATCCCCCACCTGGCGGTGCATTTCCAGAACAGCTGCCTGATTTACCATCGGATATGCGGGAACACCAGAAAGATCACACCCGGTATTTTCGTCACTGTATTTCATATCTGGCATATAAATATCAATGATCCCTTCCAAAAGCTGGAGCGTTGAAATCGCATCATACCCACCGCTATTATAGACAACAGGCAAAGTTAAACCGTCAGCTGCAGCCAGAAGTATTGCCTCTACAATCTGGGGTACAACATGAGTAGGTGATACCAGGTTAATATTGTGGCAGCCCATCCCCAGCAGCTCCAGCATCGTACTGGCAAGAACTCTGGTTGAGACTTCTTCCCCAGAGAGCTTTTGACTGATGTCCGCATTTTGACAGTATAGGCAATTCAGATTACAGCCGCTGAAGAAGATTGTTCCTGATCCATAAACGCCCCGCAGAGGATCCTCTTCACCATGATGGGGCCCATAGCTGCTGACCCAAACCCGTTCTCCTACACCACAAATTCCAACTTCTCCTGCAATACGATTTACCCCGCAGTTTCGGGGGCAAATATCACACCTGGATAATCGTTCTGACAAAACAACAGATTTATTCTCCAGTTCCCCTGTTTGGATTATTTTGCGGTAGGCGGGAATAAACACCTGGGGTCCTCCCTTTTTCATTTTTATTATAACGGGGAATAAAATCGAAACACAACACATCATGAATATGAGTTGTCC
>JAGHAU010000104.1 GCA_021161345.1 Anaerolineales bacterium
CCCGTATCCTCTTCCTGGATAGCCAGAGAGAGATACCTGAACCCAGGCTGAAACATGCGCCAACCAGGACCCAGGTGAATGTATTCCAGGTAAGGTTGTCTGCCGCAATCAAACCGGCAGTTAAAGAAATTGTGATCCAAATAACCGGCATTATATTTCCCCCTATTTTCAAAAACTATTTCCCTAGCACCCTGTGGTTAAAACCATGGGCTAGGGTACAACAAACCGCCCTTAAGGGCGGTTTCATATTTTGTCAAAGCTCCCATTTACTCCTGATTGAATCTTCTCTGTGATGAACCTTTTGGTTCATGATGTATTTTATTATGGTCGACAATGATCCAGGGGATACGGATATAGCCCCATATCCTGCTTGCCATTTGAAATAGGAGTTTGGCCTGATAATATTTGCTACAGTATAAGAAGAATAGCCCTTAATCTCCTTAATTAGCTTTGAAACACTAATCACGGGGTTTACATTGATCAATAAGTGAACATGGTCGCTCGTTCCACCAACCTTGAGCAACTTACTATTGTGATCATTCACCTTCTCGGAGATTAATTGATGCAAAATGGGTTCAAGATCTGGATCGATGATTTCTTGTCGTTTCCAGGTTGACCAAATAAAATGTGTATATAAGTATGTGTATGATGATCTCACATCTCCCCCAATCTTTATTTAATAATACAAACATTTGAAATCCCTCTTAAGAGGGGTTTGGTTTTGTTTAGCCGCGATTTTAATCGCTGACGAAAACAATGAGGATAAATATTTCCCCCTATGACAAGAAAATCCGGATTAACTATATAGCAATATTTCCAAACAGCTGCCCTCTCCAAGGTGCTGAACAAAGTCGAGGATGGAAAATGGAAACCACGCCTAGCTCGGTTCAATTTACCTATTTTAGATATCTTCTTAAAACACGATAATCGAAATCCCAAAATGAGCGGCTAACATATCCCAGCCCACAAATTTTTCGTCGGGTATTAAATATAATCCTTTATCAATTGAAAATTAATTTAAAATTCCCCCTCCGGCATGTTTCGCTTTAGGTTATTCGATATTTACAAGGATAAAGTTGTCCCGCAAGGATCGTTTTTCCTGAGCGGCTTCATTGGCGCGATACATCAGCTGCTGAGCCAGGATCGCGGTGCCGAAAACAAATAAGCCTCTTGGTGATGGGGTCTCTTCTTGCAAGATGACCTCATCTGGAATCTTGAGCCGTTTGCATAAATTTTGGATATCCATTTCCGAGAAGCTTCCTTCCCCCATATCCCGGATGAATCGGTTGCGAATATGCCAGATCAAAACCAGGTCATGATATTCGGTTCTGCTAATCAAACCCAGTCCATAAGCTGCTTTGATACGAGCCTCAAAACTGCCCAGTGGATTTTCCTCCCCCAACAGCATTTTAGAGATCTTTTCATCATCGATAATAAAACATTCCAGCAGGCGGGCCAGGTGAGTATTCAGGTAAGTGGTACCCAATATTGCTACAGCCCGGTCGCTTTTTTTCTGGAATTCATCTACCAGCCGCTTCCATTCCCGTGTTGATGCTGATTTCTGATCTACCATTCCCATTTCCTTAAAACGATTTCATAATGTCAGGTCTATTAATTATACATGACATCTCGTTCAGGTCGAGTTGTTAATCCTGATAACTAATTCCCTTGACTTGCATCCTCATAGATCCAATCGAACTCTCCCAAATATATCGCGGCCAAAGTTTCGTTATGGATTATCAGGGTATTTTCATCATTCCTGATTTCTGCGCTGCGTGTCATATTATAGGAACCAGTGATAACAATCTTGTTATCAATAATAATGACCTTGTGATGCAGTTTTTCAGGATGCACATCCAGGTAGACATCCAGCCCAAAATCATTCAAACGTTGATATTCACCCCCCAAACCAGCCCTTTCCTGATAGGCGTCCAGCACTCCCCGGATCTGAACTCCCTGGGTATCCTGGAAAAGCAGCGCATCAGCAATACCATCAGAAGTAAAGGAATAATAAAGAAAATCAATTGATTCTTCAGCATCCAGGATCAATTGCATAATGCGCGCTGCCGTAGAGTCATCTGGTGAAAAATAGGTTTCAATACGGATTCCATCAATGGTCAGGTCAGGATGGGGTGTGTTCTCCAGGCTGATCTCGCCAAAAAATCCGTCCAGGAACATTTCCTCGAATTCCATGGAATAGTTTTCCGCCAACAGAGCAGATCGAACCTGGATCAGATTGTTCAGATGGCGGTAAGCGCCGTTCATTGTCATATTCATGGATCCGGTCCAAACCTCTCCTCCATCTATCACAAAGAACTTATTATGCATCAAGCTATCAGTCTGGTCAAAAACTATCGGGATGCCAGCCTCTATCAACTCTTGGATTTCTCGCTGATCCTGGGAATCTCCTTCTATTACCATCCTGACGGAAACACCCCGATCATGAGCCCGGATCAAGGCATTTCGGACCGACCAGAGATTTAGATCATAGAGAGCTGCGTCAATCCCAGTGCGAGCCTGATCAAGAGCTTCAACCAGGAATTGGTCAGGTCCTCCTTTGAAATCGTCATTGGCAGGCGCTGTAAAATATATGCTGATAATTTGATCAGGTGAGTTATTAGCAGACGCGGTGGCGCTGGGTAATGGGTCAAGCCAGCCAGGTTCTTCGGGTTTGCACCCAGCCAAAAATAAAATTAAAAGAACCGGCCAAAGCCATTCCAGGGTTTTGAATGAGGTAATCTTGTTTTCAGACAATTTCCCCCCTTAGGACATTTTTAAACAGCGGATCAAAACAGATCTGCGGTGCGATCGGATGCGGTGCTCAAACAGGTAGACCCCCTGCCAGGTTCCCAGCGATAATACACCATCATCTACGGGAATGCTCAGGCTGGCTGCAGTGAGAATGGCCCGCATGTGGGAAGGTGAGTCATCCCGACCTTCTAGTGTATGGCGGTGCCAGGGCTCTCCTTCCGGCGCCAAGTGCTCCATAAATGCTTCCAGATCCTGCCGGGCAGAAGGATCATAGCTCTCATTGATCACCAACGATGCACTGGTATGGGAGATAAAAAGATGGCAGATTCCTTCCCGGATATCCCAAGATTTAATTAATGGTGTGATCTGTTGGGTAATTGGATAAAGCCCCTTTCCGCGGGTCTCTACAATGATCTTATCTTTGAACCAATCCATAACAAACCCTCCTTCTTCCATTGTAATGGATTTCCTTCAAAGGAAACAAAAAGAGCAGCGATCTCTCGCTGCTCTTTCGACTGTCTAAAGTGGAATAACTAGAATACGCTGTCGGAATCCTCGCTGTCAGAATCCTCGCTGTCAGAATCCTCGCTGAACTCATCTTCACTGTCAGAATCCTCGCTGTCTTCCGGCTCTGTGCTGAAGGAAGTTACGCTTTCACCCAGGGCTTGAACATCCTGCGCTTGAGGTCCCTTGTCGCTTTCAACAACATCAAATTCAACCCGCTGACCTTCGTCTAGCGTTTTGAATCCGGCTCCATTAATTGCGCTGTAATGGACAAAGACATCGCCTTCGCCATTATCGCGCTCAATGAAACCATAGCCTTTTCCTGCGTTAAACCATTTTACAGTACCGGTCTCACGCTCTGCCATAAAAATCTCCTTCGAACTAAATGGTATCACCAGCAGTGCGTCCCCCCTCGTTCTAAACAACATAATTGCTCAAGAAACGGGCGTTCTGCTACAGGAATTAGAAAAACTAATTCCACTCAATAAATATAGCATGAACGAGAAATCTCGTCAACGGAAAATTAACCTCACCGCGCGTCATAAAACAAGTGCATATCAGGGACATATTATGATCAGATTCTAGTTACGATCGATCTGCTTGATATACTAACAAGGTCAATGGATAACTAAATACCAACCCTGAATAAACACCGCTATAATATAGATGGGTATTCTCAATATGGCTATTTCTTCAATAATCTTGGTCACTTTCTCTATTCTGATCTTCACTGCAGGTGCTGCTTTTCTGGTCCTGTCTCTAATTGAAAAAGAAAAAAGGGCGGCTGTTCGGGCAGCAATGATCACCGTCCCTATGACAACGATATATCTGCTGGCTCTCCTGCTTCCAGATAAGGTCCAACTTGCAATTATCCTGGTCTCGTTCAGCCTCATGGTGATAGCTGGCATCCTTTTTTTCGTGCCCACGAGAGTTCAACAAGCGGAATTCAATCAGCCCACAGATCAGGTGGATGAACGGGAGATCATTTTTGCCAGGGCTAGGCTGGAGCCCGGTACGCCTCTTTATGAATCTTATTACCGGGATCACCCACATCAGAAATCCCAGGATGATGCATCCAGGGAACAGACAGGTTTGCTCTCTCCTCATGCCCGCTTCATGGATCCCTTGCACAGGGCTTCCGCAGTGGGGAGTTTTTCACTGACAGAAGCGCTCCGCGAGGCGGTGGACGGCCCTATCTCAGATGAAAAGAATCAATCCTCTGTAGAAGATTTGACAAAAACAGTAAAAAAGCTGGCCAAATATTATGGCGCGCTTGATTGCGGGATCACAGTCTTAAAACCTGCACACATCTACTCTCATATTGGGCGTGGAACCGGAAAGTACGGGGATAAAATCAACCTGGACCACACCTTTGCAATTGCTTTTACTGTGGAAATGGATTTTGAGATGACTGGATATGGTCCCTATGCGCCCGAGGTCATGGAATCTGCCCGCCAGTATGTTGAATCAGCCAGGGTATCGATCCAGCTGGCAGCCGCCATCCGCGACCTGGGTTTTCCTGCCCGGGCTCATATCGATGGCAACTACCGGGTGATCGCACCCCTGGTTGCCCGGGATGCGGGTCTGGGAGAGATCGGCCGGATGGGATTATTGATGACCCCCTTACAGGGACCCAGGGTCCGAATTGGCGTGGTAACCACTGAAATGCCCCTGGATCCCAACAGCTATCGTGGAGAGCCAAGCATTTTGGACTTCTGCAGGATCTGTAAGAAATGCGCCCACAACTGCCCCAGCCAATCCATTCCCAAAGGCGAGCGCGAAATCAGCAATGGGGTCCTGCGTTGGAAGATCAACCCCGAGAGCTGCTACCACTACTGGACCATTGTCGGAACTGACTGCGGTCGCTGTCTGGCAGTCTGCCCCTATTCCCATCCAGATAACCTGCTCCACAACCTGGTCCGCTGGGGCATAAGAAGATCCGGCAATTTCCGGAGAGTCGCCCTCTTTCTGGACGATTTTTTCTACGGTAAAAAACCACCTTCCCGGGGAAAGACCTTTTTGCCCTGAGAAATATAAATAAATCTTATTCTAGGAACTACCCCATCAATCCAATCTGGAAGTAAAATAGAGGAATACTGATTAAAATCAATAATAGTAAAGGGAATCATTTTTCATAAAGAGAGGTGTTTATGGATCCTGTAATTTTATCTCGATGGCAGTTTGCTACAACTACCATCTTCCATTTCTTCTTTGTCCCGGTTACGCTGGGATTGGCAATGTTCCTTGCAATCCTGGAAACGAAATACGTTACCAGCGGAGAAGAGATTTATAAAAAGATGACCAAGTTCTGGGGCAAGATCTTCCTGATCAACTTCGCTGTCGGTATTGTCACCGGCATTGTCCAGGAATTCCATTTTGGACTTAACTGGTCCGAATACGCCAGATTTATGGGCGATATCTTTGGCGCCCCACTGGCAATTGAAGGCTTAATGGCCTTTTTCCTGGAATCCACCTTCATCGGCGTGTGGATCTTCGGTTGGGATAAATTATCCAAAAAGGGGCACCTGGCTGCAGCCTGGATGGTGGCGATCGGTTCCAATCTATCTTCCCTCTGGATCCTGGTAGCCAACTCTTTCATGCAGAATCCGGTTGGATATGCCATCCGCAACGGTCGGGCAGAAATGACCGATTTCGGGGCCTTGCTTGGTAACCCTAATGTCTGGTATCAGTATCCGCACGTGGTCACATCCGGCATTGCTGTTGGCGGCTTCATAATCATGGGATTCAGCGCTTGGCACTTATTAAAGAACAAACCCAAAAATAAAGAGTTCTTCAAGCTTTCATTTAAGTGGGCCGCTGCGTTTGCCCTCGTTGGTTCTGTCCTGGTTGGTATGATCGGTCATACCCAGGGGCAGTTCCTCGCCAAATCCCAACCACTCAAAGTGGCCGCCATGGAAGGCCACTGGGAAACCGAAGCGCCTGCTTCGTTCTCCGTGATCGCTATTGTGGATCAGGAAAATAAAGAAAATAGCTGGGAGATCAAGGTTCCGAAATTCCTATCCCTCATGTTATTCAACGACCTGACCACCGAGTTTAAGGGCCTGATCGATCTAGAAGCTGAAGAGGTAGCCAAATACGGACCCGGAGATTACATACCTCCAGTTATTATTAGTTACTGGTCCTCCAGAACCATGATCGGTCTCGGGCTGCTGATGGTTCTGTTAGCAAGCTTTGCTGTCTGGTGGTCCTTTAGGGATAAACTTGAAAAACAAAAATGGTTCCTCAAAATCATGGTTCCCTCAGGTTTGTTGCCAACCATCGCGATCACTGCCGGTTGGATCATCGCTGAAACTGGACGCTGGCCCTGGATCGTGCATGGGTTGCAGAAAATTGAGGATGCCGTATCTCCCACAATTACTCCCGGGAACATCATTTTTTCACTGGTCAGCTTTGTGATCCTGTACTCTGTGCTGGGATTTATCGGGGTCAAGCTGATGTTAAAATACGGCACAAACGATCCCGCGCTCGCGGAAGGAAAAGGAGAATAATCATGGACCTCAATATACTCTGGTTTATTTTATTGACAGTGTTGTTCAGTGGATTTTTCTTCCTGGAAGGTTTTGATTACGGCGTTGGTATGCTGCTGCCCTTTGTTGCTAAAACAGACAATGAACGCAGAGCTATTATCAATACTATCGGCCCGGTCTGGGATGGGAACGAAGTCTGGATGATCACCGCTGGAGGGGCTATGTTCGCGGCCTTTCCGCATATGTATGCCACACTGTTCAGCGGGTTTTACGTGGCGCTGGTATTTATGTTGATCGGTCTGATCATCCGCGGTGTGGCTTTTGAATTCAGGAGCAAACGTGAAGACCCCGCTTGGCGCGAGCGCTGGGACTGGGCCATTTATTACGGCAGCCTCCTGCCCGCTCTGTTATGGGGCGTGACTGTCGCTAACCTGATGCGCGGCGTGGCAATCGAATCGGATCTGAACTATTACGGTGGATTGATCCCTCTGCTGAATCCCTACTCCATGTTTGGTGGGGTGGTATTCCTGGGATTATTTCTCGTCCACGGAGCCAGCTTTTTAGGCATCAAACTGGAAGGCGACCTGAAAGACCGGGTGAAAAAGCTCTCTGGAAAGATCTGGATCGTTGTTGTTGTGCTGGCAGTCATATTTCTGGTTTGGACCTATTTTGCCACGGATATCCTCAATAACCCCGGTTATGACGGGCTGATCCCGGCTATCCTGGCTGCTGTGGCCTTGCTGGCTTACGGCTGGTTCCAACGCCAGGGAAAAGAGGGCTTAACTTTCATTTGTGGCGGTCTGGTGATCATCCTCGCAACGGTGATGGTCTTCTCAGGCCTGTTCCCGCGCTTGATGATCTCCACTCTGGACCCGACTTACAGCCTGACCATCTACAATGCCTCTTCCAGCCCCTACACATTAAAAGTGATCACCATCGTGGCGGCAATCTTTTTACCGCTTATACTGGCCTACCAGGGCTGGACTTACTGGATTTTCCGCAAACGCCTGAGTCCGGACAGCCCGGATCTGCATTACTAACAAAAAAAGAGGTTGGACTTCACTGAGCCAACCTCTTTTCATTTAACATTCTGCTGGCTATAAACCAGCGATAACTGCCGCTATATCCTTGCCGACATCACCTATGGGCTTGTCACCATTGATCTCCTTGAGAATCCCGCGAGAGCGATAAAACTCAATCAGTGGGCTGGTCTGAGCCTGATAAACTGCCAAGCGTTGGCGGACAGTACCGGGTTTGTCGTCTTCCCGTTGGTAGAGCTCTCCCCCATCCAAATCACAAATGCCATCCTTCTGGGGAGGATTGGATGTCAGGTTATAGGACTGACCGCATAATCGGCAGATCCGCCGGCCGCTGGCCCGTTCCACAAGCACATCTTCCGGCACATCGACAGAGATCACCCCTGAAAGGGATGCCCCTAGTTCTGCCAGGATCCCATCCAGGGCTTCTGCCTGGAAGATAGTCCGGGGAAAACCATCCAGCAAGGCGCCGGCAGCGCAGTCTTCCCTATTTAACCGATCCTCCACCATCCCGATCGTCACTTGATCAGGCACCAGGTCTCCCCGGTCAATATAATCTTTTGCTTCCAAACCAAGGCGGGTCTGATTTTTGATATTTTCCCTGAACAGGTCTCCAGAAGACACCTGGGGGATGCCGAGCTGCTCAATCAAATGGGATGCCTGGGTACCTTTGCCAGACATAGGAGGGCCTAATAAGATTAAATAGGCTGGATTTTTGGGCATACTGCAGTCTCCTGCTTTCTCGATAGTTATGGAAAAAGTATAGCACGTTTCATTGAGTGTTATTGTTTATCATTTCAAAAGGGTTGAAGCCCTGTGAGGTATTGTCCGGGTTGTCATTGCGAGGCAGGTGCGAAGCGACTAACGAAGCAATCTCGCTTCAAATTATCTATTCACCTTCTAAAGTTAAATCAAGCCAATCTGGATTGAGGGTAGATATTAATTCAGCTTTATTCATCCGCGATCCTCCCTTGATTTGCTTCTCTCTGGCTATAGCAGTTCTTACGTCACCAAAAGCTTCAAAATAGACCAGTTTCCTCATTTTATATCTCCGAAAAAACTGGCCTCCTTCACCTTGTTTATGCTCTTGAACACGTCGAAATAGATTATTCGTGATCCCAGTATACAATGATGTATTGTGCAGATTGGTCATGATATAGACGAAATATATTTTCTCCCCCACAGGTTCATCATAGAATATGACGTCATCGCTGTCCATAGGCGAGATTGCTTCCCTTCACTATCGTTCTGGGCAGGCTGTCGTGCACTGCGTTCACTTCTCGCAATGACAGTTGACTGGGTTGTCATTACGAAGCAAGAGCGAAGGGACTTTCGAAACACCCAACATACAAATTGTCATTGCGAGGCAGGTGCGAAGCGACTAACGAAGCAATCTCGCTTCAATCTCACTACCAATTTCAAAGCAAAATCAAGCCATTTTGGATTGAGGGTAGATTAGATCAACTTCCTTGATCAATAATCAGTTTTTCTACGGGAGTTCAGTCTATTTTAGTTCAGATTGCTTCGTCGTCATCACTTCTTTCAGTCTCCTCGCAATGACAGTGGTATTTTGACTTTGTATGAAAAGAGCTAGAGTTATCCATTTCTTATCAAAGTAAGAACCTACCCAGCCAAACCAGAAATTGGGGTTGTGATACCATAATGAAAAGCTGTTCAGGATCAGACCATGTTTCCAAATTCACGACTATTAAATCTTGCCAGAAAAAGCCGGCCCTGGTTGATCCTGACGATCAGCCTGGGTTTTTTCTCCGGTTTGCTGACCATCTTCCAGGCTCGAGCTATCAGCCAGATCGTCAGCCAGGTTTTCCTGGATTCACAGGATCTCTTCAATGTGATGGAGCTCCTGCAGCTTACACTGGTTCTCTTCACCACTCGAGCGATCCTGGCCTGGGGCAGCAGCATCGGAGCCAAGACCATCGCCGTCCAAGTCAAGAGTCGAGTGCGTAAATTGCTGCTCAATAAATTGGAAGAATTGGGACCCGCTTATTTGCAGGGGGAACAAAGCGGGGAGATCAGCAATACCGTGGTTGAGGGAGTGGAAGCGCTGGATGCTTATTTCAGCCAGTACCTTCCCCAGCTGGTGCTTTCTGCACTGGTGCCAATCACCATCCTGATCTTCGTTTTCCCAATGGACCTGCTGTCAGGATTTGTGATGCTGGCGACAGCGCCCCTCATTCCTTATTTTATGTACCTGATCGGCAGCCAGGCCAAGATCATCACAGATCGGCAGTACGGCACGCTCAGCCGGCTGGCGGCTGGATTTCTGGACAGCCTGGGTGGATTAAAAACTCTTAAACTGTATAACCAGGCCAAAGCCCAAACTGAAAAGATCCGCCAGACCAGCGATCAATATCGCAAAACCACCCTGAAAGTTCTCCAGGTGACCTTTTTATCCGCCCTGGTCCTGGAGCTGCTGGCCACTCTCAGCACTGCGGTGGTAGCTGTAGAAATCGGTTTGCGGCTTCTATATTTCCGGGTCTCCCTGGAACAGGCCCTGTTCTTATTGATCATCGCCCCAGAGTTCTACATCCCCCTCCGGCTGCTGGGGCTGCGTTTTCATGCTGGCATGGAAGGCCAGAGCGCAGCAGAACGTATTTTCAAGATTCTGGATAAAGAACCACTCGTTAAAATTTCCTCCAGCCAGGCTCACTCCAGCCCAGATCTGGCCGATATTAAAAAGCTGGCTATAGATGATGTCAGTTTCAGCTATCCCGGGCAGCAGGGGTTCGCGTTAAAGGAGATCTCATTCCAGATCAACCAGGGTGAGCAGATCGCTTTGGTAGGGGCCAGCGGGGCTGGAAAAAGCAACCGGACAAACCTGATTCCGAGATTTTTTCAGGCAGGGGAAGACGCACCGCTGCGTACAGTAACAACA
>JAGHAU010000135.1 GCA_021161345.1 Anaerolineales bacterium
GAATTAACTTGTTATTTGGGCCCAGTCTTGATGTCGTGTCTAATTCATCCCCCGGCCAAAGCGACCTGGGAGTGCGCTCTTTTGGCGGAGATCCTTATTGGGTTGGGAAATTTGGCCAAGCTTATATTCGCGGGATCCACAATGGAAGCTTGAATAATATCGCAGTAGTAGCCAAATATTTTCCCGGACTAGGAAGTTCAGATCGCCTTCCGGAAGAGGAGGTTGCCACTGTCAGAAAGTCTCTCGAACAATTAAAACAGATCGATCTGGCACCATTTTTTGCTGTGACTGGAAACGCGCCTGATCCCGCTTCGACCGCAGATGCTCTCTTAAATTCTCATATACGCTACCAGGGCCTCCAAGGCAATATCCGATCTACAACACGCCCCATCAGCCTGGATCCTCAGGCTTTTGAACTCCTTATGGGGCTGGAATCCCTCGGTACCTGGCGGAACGAAGGTGGCTTAATTATCAGTGACAACCTTGGCAGCCTGGCTCTAAGGCAATTGTATGACCCGTCAGGAGAATCCTATAATCTCGACCAGGTAGCTGTTGACGCCTTTATTGCAGGCAACGATCTCCTTTATTTGGGCAATTACAGTGATGAGCATAACCCGATTCCCAGCCATGAGATCATTTCAACTTTAAAGTTCTTTGCTTTGAAATACAACGAAGATCAGGATTTTGCTGAACGAGTCGATAGATCTGTCTTAAGAATATTAGCTCTCAAGCATGCCATCTACCCAAGTTTTAATATTTCCACAGTTCTAACGTCTGAAAATACCCTATCCGCGGTTGGTAATAGCGATATATCAGAACTAGTTTCACGAGAGAGCGTCACATTAATCAATCCTGACCTTTCCGAACTAGATGCCGTGCTCCAATCCGCCCCCACATCATCTGATCGCCTTGTGATATTGTCAGACACTGAATCAATTTCTGTTTGCAGTGACTGCCCCGAGCTAGCAACCCTTTCAAACACCTCACTTGAAGATGCAATAATTCGTTTATATGGCCCTTTTTCTGGAAGGCATTTGGTCCGGGCTAATATAACGTCCTACTCATTTAAAGACCTGACGCTATTGTTGGATTTCCCTGAAGAAGTTGAGCAGATGGTAATAGACCTTTATAACGCAAATTGGATTATCATCGCTGCCCTTGATGTGAATGAACAAAGACCTTATTCTTTTGCGCTTCCAAGACTCCTGGCCGAACGACAGGATTTGCTGCGGGATAAAAAAATCATCTTATTCGCATATGGTGCCCCTTATTATCTTGACGCTACAAATATCTCTAAAATTTCAGCCTTTTTTGCATTGTACAGCAATTTGCCCGCCGCCCTGGACACCTCGGCGAGAATATTGTTCAAGGAGCTTCCATCCTACCCTGGAAGTTTACCTGTCTCAGTTCCAGGAGTAAATTATGATTTAATCTCGGCTACATCACCTGACCCCGAGTAGGAGTTTCAAATTTATGTTGGGGAATTTCAAGACACCTCCGGCACAGCTGAACCTTCGGACAGCGCATCTTCCGTCCCAATTTATCGCGTTGAAGATTTAATCAATCTTCATACAGGAATTATCCTGGATTATAACGGTAATCCTGTACCAGATGGAACTCCGGTCGAATTCATTATCACTTCTCAAGGCAATTCTACTTACCTCCCAACTGTAACAACTCAGAATGGCATGGCAGCTTCAAGCTATCTTGTAGCAGAGGGTTATAAAATCATTGTCTCAGCTCAAAGCTCCCTGGCTCGTTCTTCTTCTATTGAAGTAAATATTCTGGGAGATTCAATAAACGGCTCTGGGAATGATTTTCAGGAGGACCCAGAAGAAGAGGCTGAGCAGTCTTCGAGTCTTCCCGCCACTGCTGAAGACCCAACCAATGGCTCCCCGGAAAATGATGAGGCTTCAACTCTTCCGTGGAGAAGTTGGCTATTCTCATTGGTTGTTATTATTATTGTGTCTGTGATTGCCTATCAGGTGGGAGCCACCAGCGGATTGGTTCGCTGGGGAATCCGCTGGAGCCTGGCCAGCTTTATCACCGGATTGTTTTTTTACAACTACATTGTCCTGGATCTACCCGGTGTATCGTTAATATATCCAAATGGTGTTAGCAGGTTGGGACTCGTTCTAGGTGTCTTGGTCGGATCTTTGCTGGCCTGGCTCTTTGCTTTTCTTTATCAAATTTTCTTTGATTCCTGATCTTATTTCATCAGCGTGGCAACAATGCTGGACATAAACATCAGGAGGGCTATCAACGTGAGTACTTGTTCTTCTGTAGCCTTAATCAAATCCCAGATATTCGGTGCCGGCATAGCTCCATTAGGATTTTGCCGTGGGTTCCAATCTCCCAAAAGCGCTTCTTTAAATTCCTCAACACTTTGAATTCTTTTATCAGGATGAACGTACATTGCGTGGACGATTGCCCTTTCAGTTCTAGGGCTGATTCCCTTGTTAATATCACTGATCAATTGAACCTCAGCGGATTCCAAGAAACGCTGTCTGGCCTCAAGAGGTGCTTTATTGGTTAACAAATGGTAGAGGGTCGACCCGAAAGAGTAAACATCGCTCCTTGGATCAGTATGGCCTGTATCACCTCCATATTGCTCCAGCGGAGTGTAATAAGCGGAGCCATGACCATGAACAACAGTGATTGTCTTCTCTCCAGAGACCAATAATTTTACAAGCCCAAAATCCACTAATTTGATGATCCCATTAGGAGTAAGTTTTATATTGCTAGGTTTAATATCCCGGTGCAATATAACAGGGGTTTGACTATGGAGATATATCAGAGCATCAGCAATTTGGCTCGCCCAATTCAGCACTACCCGCTCTGTTAGGAATTTCTCTTTTTTCTTTTCCTCCTGCATCAAAGTGCGTAAATCCTTTCCAGGAACATAATCCATAACGAGGTAATCAATATTTTCATCCGAGAAAAAGTCTGAAACCTTGGGAAGATTCGGGTGGTCGAGCATCGCCAATACTGTTGCTTCACGCTTAAATTGTTTCCTGGTCTGCTTGATTACATCTTCTGGTAGATTTTGTTCATAATGAACAGCTTTTAAAGCACACAGTCTTCCAGCCAACCTTGAGTCGTCGGCCAGGAAAACGCTTCCCATTCCCCCCTGCCCTATGATTTCTTTGATCTTGTAGCGATCCTTAATTACATCGCCAGGAATCAGATTATTATTCATATCTCTTTATATTCCCGCGTTAATCAAATACCAATTGCATTATAATCCAATTGGTATACCTTATATCTACTTAGGTCATATGACTGATTTTACTCAAGCTCAACCGGTTCTCGTAGGTCAAGGCGGTCCTCTAAATGGTTACCGGTGGTCATTAGCTACTCAGCTGATCATCGGCCGGACCGGATCCTGCGATATTGCCATTACTAACCAGCAAGTATCTAGAGAACACGCCCGGTTATTCCTGTCTGACGACGGCCCCACATTAGAAGATCTTGGCAGTAAAAATGGCACTTTTCATAACGGCAAACCTGTTGCCGACAAAATCATCCTGGAGGATGGGGACGTCATCCAAATCGCCCTGGCTCAGGAATTTGTTTTCCTTGGCCAAGATGCAACTGTTCCACTAGCACCGGGAGATTTCGAATCTTCAGTCATCTCATATTTTCGTCGTTTAAGACTTGAGAAAGAATCCCACAGAACCTGGATTTTGAACCGTGAGCTAAATCCACCTTTATCAGCTCTGCAATTCAGTTTCCTGACCCTGCTATCCGAATCAGGCAGCCGCGTGTTATCCAGATCCGAAGTTATTAACGGAGTGTGGGGTTCCCAACAATCCCTTGGAGTTACTGATCAGGCGCTAGATGCCCTGGTAAGAAGGCTTCGCGAGCGAATTATTGATCTTGACCCAGAACACGACTATATCATCACTGTCCGCGGGCAAGGTTTCAGATTAAACAACCCACCGTTCACCCAGGGATTATCATGAGAAATCATCTCGATAACCATTCTGGATACCCCGCTCATCACAAGTTCCTATTTCATCTTGCTTTCCATCGATTTTCGCAGTAACTCATTAAATACTTTTTTTAATTTACTCAATGTCTCGTTTAGATTCTCAAGATTTTCCCCTTCTCCCTGGGTAGCCTGTTCTTCATAATTAGTAATAATCGAAGTCAGGTAGCTGATTACTTTTTCCGAGAGATCTGGATCCATTTCATTCAAAACAGCCTCAAGTTTATTACCATTATCTGAAATAGCTACCAACTCTTCAACCTTTTTCAGCTCCGGGGGAGTCATTAGCTCCTGAATGATCTGGAAAAGTTTGATCAGTTTGGTTTTACGTTCGTCTTCTTTTTCTTCTTCCGCCAGGTTGATCTGTTCCGTTAGAGCTTGTACAAGAAATTGATCTACGAGGCCAATATTTTGCATCAAGTTTTCTTTAATCAATTCGTTTTCAATGATCTGGTTTATGGTTTCAACTGCCGCGGCTGATTTTTGCTTAAGTTGTTCGTCAATTTCCTGCGTGACCTTTAATATAAGGTTCCGCTTTTCGACCATCTCTTTTCGGTCTTTCTCTTCTGCGGCCTCTATCCTTTCAGTGAAGGTTTGAAAGAATTCATAATCCATGGCTGGGCGGACTAAGCCTGCTAAGGCTTTTACCCTTTCAAGGTTTGGCGCTTTGATGATCAGTTCCAGCAAAGATCCCCTGGTAAGATTTTTTCCCAAGGCTTCGAGGGATTGCGTAGCCGCCTGAATTTCTTGGGTTTCTGTCAGGATTTCCTTCCCTATATCAGTCTCCGCCATCAGCACGTCCTGAACGATCTTTATTTTTTCTATTGATTGCTCATCCCGGTTGGCGATTATCCTTTGGGCAATTTCTGCAAACATCGCAAAGAATTCCCTATCAATATTTTCGTTATTCTCAATTATTGTCTTTTTTAGAGTTTCTCCATCCTGATTAAATAATGTGTCCAGCAACTTCATTTTTTCTTGTTGATCCTGGATCATTTCTTCAGTTATCCCATCTGCCAAAAGGACGTTCTTCACAAGATTATTCATTGTCAGCATGGATTGCGGCTGGAACAAATATCCCTTACGATCTTTGGGTTCGAGATTATCAATAACCTGTTTCAGGAGAGGGGCGAGAGCGGCTTCCTTTTCCTGCATGGTCTTTGATGTATCAGGCGGCGTAAAAGTCAATAATAATTCCTTTTCTTTATCATGGTACACCAGCGGGACAGGAAGCTGGCCCTGGAAACCACAAACCTGGCATTGTGCAAAGTTTAGTCCTCCCGCTAACAATACTTCCTTGAGTCGAATCTCTTTATTTACGTCGATAACCTGGAAGATTTCTGCAGCCAAGGCCTGACCGCAATTTGGACAACTTGTTTGGATTCTTGCCATAACTACACCGATTTCCTTATATTATTTGCATTAATTTATTTCCGGCTAATCTCTTGATATAGAAAAACAAATCCGCGTTCCAGTTTCCTGACGAGGTTCAATCCAAATCCTGCCATTATGGGCCTCAATAATAGCCCTGCTCAAATACAAGCCCAACCCCGCGCCTTGTGTATTTTTAGCTGCTTCAGTTGCCCGGAAGAATCTATCGAAAATATGAGGGACATCTTCCTGTGAAATACCTGTACCCTGATCCTGGATACAAATAATTATTTGTTTGGATCTGATCTGTCCGCTAATTGATATTTCTCCGCCTTCTGGAGAATACTTAACCGCGTTAGACAATAAATTATAGAATACCTGCTCAAGCCTATTTTCATCTCCAACAATAACAGGGAACTCATCTGGAAACTGGACAACTATCTTATGCCGATTGGTTTGAGTTTGAAATCTTTCTGCCATTTCTTGAGCCAGCTTATCTATTTTAATTTCAGCTAAATTCAAGCTAAATTCACCAGCTTGTAAACGGGAAGCGTCCAATAAATTCTCAATTAATTCAGTGAGCCTGTCAGCTTCGTCTTCTATGACTTCCAGGCTATCCTGGACTATCTCGCTATCCCAGGAAACGTCCTTTCTTCTCAATGTTCCAACATATCCTTTAATCAGGGCAACAGGAGTTTTTAACTCATGACTGACAATTGAAATGAACACACTTTTGATTTCTTCTGCTTCCCTGAAATGAGTGATATCGCGTATAGAAGCAATGATATTTATCAGTTTGCCTTCGCCAGATAGAAGCGGCGCATAAGTGACACCTACAGGTATGATCTCTCCCGAAGGTCTTTTTAAATTTCCTTCAACGTAGAGGTTTGCTTTAGCCGTTAATGGCCATCCGCTTAATTCAGCTTCTTCGAGCGAAGTGCCTTGTTGGAGAGATTCCCAATTGAATATTTCATCATGAGGAAAATCCTCAATTTCCGATACGTCTTTCCTTAATATCCTAGCGAATGCCTGATTGCACTTTTCAATTTTATGGTTTGCCGACATGATGATTATTCCGTCAGCAGCAGAATCGAGCAATGCATCCAACCTAGATTTATCCCTGGAGACCTGGGTATATAACTGGGCGTTAATCACTGCTATCGCAGCTTGATCAGCAAAACTTTGCAATATCGCCCGGTCATTCTTTGAGAATGAGCCTTCATACCCCCTGAATATAAATATCAGGCCAATTACACGTTTTTCTGATATTAGAGGAAGGCCAACACCAGTAAGCAAGTTCATACTCGCTCGTTTAGTCAGAAGCTGCAGCATCCTATTAACCTGAGGAAGTTCTTGGCCGGCCTGATCTTCCTTTTCTGGAATTTCTGCCAGGATAGGTTTAAGGTACTGCAAAAAAGTTGGCTGAATACCATACGATGCTCCGATATTCCAGCCGCCTTCTTCTTCTCGAAGTGCAATTAAACCCGCTTTACCCGCCAACATCTCTGCAGCAAGCTCTAAAATCCTTTGCAGCAGAATATCAAGATTCAGTTCTTGGGTTAAGCTTCGAGTTATCTCCAGCAGATAATCTCTCTGCCGAATCCTGTGATCAGGGAGCATAATTGATTTTGCCTAATCCTTAATATTTTTGTTATCTCTTCCCTTGAATTTGGTAATTATATCATGCAGGATTTATCCATTATTTCGTTCAAATACAAAATTTATGATTAAATAATTAGTATATAATCACGCTATGATTGAGCACTTTACTTTTGAACTCCAGGCCGAAGACGGAAAATCCAGAGCGGGCATTTTTCACACTCCTCATGGGCCGATCAATACTCCAGTCTTTGCACCAGTCGGTACTCAAGCAGCAGTCAAAGGCCTCACTCCAGACCAGTTGATTGCGCTAGATACTCAAATGCTGCTCGCCAATACATATCACCTCTACCTTCGTCCTGGCGATCAACTTATCGCCGACTTAGGTGGATTGCACAATTTTATGCATTGGCAAAAGCCTATATTGACCGATTCGGGCGGTGTCCAGGTTTTTTCACTGGGAGAAATAAATAAGATCACGAATAAAGGCGTAACTTTCCAAAGCCATATTGATGGTTCTTATCACACCCTCACACCTGAGAAATCGATCCAAATCCAGGAAAACCTTGGTGCTGACATCATCATGTGCTTTGATGAGTGTCCAAACCCGTACGACCGGACCTATAATGAGGCAGCGATGGACAGGACTCATCAATGGGCTTATCGTTGCAAAGAAGCGAAGCGTCGCCAGGATCAAGCCCTATTTGGCATCGTTCAGGGGGGTATCTTTCCTGACCTCAGGATACAATCAGCTCAATATATTGCCGGTCTTGACTTTCCTGGAAATGCTATCGGAGGATTATCAGTCGGTGAAAAGAAAACAGAAATGCTGGAAATTCTGGATATAGTCCCAGATTATTTACCAGTTGATAAACCAAGGTACCTGATGGGCGTTGGTACACCCCTTGATATCGTTCAGGGTGTCGCCAGGGGCATTGATATATTTGATTGTGTAAATCCGACTCGCCTTGCCCGTCATAAAACTGCCATCACTCGTTTCGGTAGATTAAATATCACCAAAAAGATTTACGAGAAAGATCCCGGTCCTTTAGTAGAAAACTGCAAATGTTATGCTTGCCAAAATTATTCCAGAGCATATATCAGGCATCTCGTAAGAGCAAATGAACTACTAGGGCCAATCCTGTTATCTATTCACAACCTGCATGTTTTAATAGACCTGTCCGCGACACTTCGCAGTGTGATTATTGAGGGATCTTTCCAGGCATTTCTGAAAGATTTCCTGTCTAAAACAAAAGAAAATGGAGAATCTCAATGACGTTCTTTCAATCAATTGTTCTTGGAATCATTCAAGGGGCTTCTGAGTTTTTGCCAATATCGAGCTCAGGCCACCTTGTCCTCGCTCCGTATTTTTTCGGATGGGATATTGACCCCCGGGAAGCATTTGTATTTGACATTCTTGTTCAGGTCGCTACTCTTTCAGCTGTCATTATCTATTACTGGAAGGATCTTGTTTCGATATTGAATGCCTTCATTCAGGGAATTATCAATAAAAAACCCTTTGATGATTTTAACTCCCGTCTAGGGTGGTATCTCATATTAGCTACCATTCCCGCAGGCACAGCAGCAGTTCTATTCAAGGACACCTTTGAAAAAGCATTTAACGATCCGAGATCTGCGGCGTTTTTTTTGCTGGTCACAAGTTTACTGCTAATAATCGGAGAACTATTAGGCAAGCGTGTCCGGAAAATCGAATCGCTTACATGGCTGGATTCCCTAATTATTGGAATATTTCAGACACTAGCACTTTTTCCTGGAATCTCAAGATCAGGATCTACAATAACAGGAGGGTTAATAAGGAAATTTGACCGAAGCACTTCGGCCAGGTTCTCCTTCTTAATGGCTGTTCCTGTCATGTCTGCAGCCGGTTTGTTAGCTCTGATAGACCTTTTGCAAAGCCCGGAACTATTAACTAACTTACCAGTTTATCTGGCCGGATTTTTAACGTCAGCCATAGTAGGGTACTTTGCAATTCGCTGGTTTATTGGATATTTATCCAGCCAATCTCTTTTTATTTTTGCTGGATATTGCGCAGTATTGGGTCTTGGATTCCTGACCTATTTCAGTCTCTAGCCCCCCTTATCTTTCAGATTGCAACCCGATGCCCCTAGACCAGAACATCTTTGATTGCCTTAACCAATCTGTCTGGAGTGGTTGGCTTGGTTAGATATTTGGCCACCCCCATATCCCTGGCTTCTACTTTCTTTTTTACATCGGTTATCGCACTTAAAACAATGACTGGTGGCATAGGTACAAGAATCGTGTGCAATGTCCTGAGAATATCAAAGCCAGATCTCTCCGGAATCATTAAGTCCAGCACAATCAGGTCGAAAGGATCCTTGATCCGATATCCGATCTTGATTTTATCTTCTACAGTTTCCCATGAATTTGCAGTCGATACCCTAAATCCCGCCCTATCCAATGCCAGTTTTAGAACATCTAGGGTTTTCGTGTTGTCGTCAATCACCAAAATATGATATTGCATGACGATTTCTCCTCAGGATTCACTGTTACTAAGAAAGTTCTAAAAAAATGACTTATTTTTCCCTTTTTTGAGTGTACCATAATATTTTGTTCAATATTATTACTCCTTAACAAAACCCGTCTTAGGAATATAAATTTTATTCCCAGGTGTTTTTGCTATAATTCATACTGGAAGGTTAGTTAAGTTCCATTGAGGTGCTATTGCCTATACGCAATTTTAGTGAGTTAACTTAGGGTTAAAATCATTTCCGATACAACTGCCTGCCTTCTTCGATCTGTCCAAATTGTATATGAAATTCCCGTAATTCCCAAAATGATCCATTTTAGAGAGATTTCGTTAACCGAAGGATTGGAAATCGCCAACATCTCCTTTCTGGAAGAATTACGCTCATCTGAATGTTTTGACCCCTGCCCACCGCCCGTAATGTTTTCATCAATCTTCCTTACTCGTCAAGATCCGGGTGTGCCTATTTTTTGTATTCACTCGTCCTCTCACATAAGCGAAAATATCCGATCCGCAGAAACAGCTAAACTAAACATCTTTGAGTTGAACATTCCAGTTATCGATACTCAGCTGTTGGCCAGTCCATAGGGTCGGTTGTCCACTTGACATCCCTCTGGAATAAAAAAGGGGTTCCACCTGCAGAAATCCATCCACGGCTAATTGACCTATCTAACCGCGGAAATATCTATTTCCTTGTTGCTACTCTTGCTTATCTGCCCATGTATGCAAAATCGGCGGGGCATCTGTTTTAATTGGAAGCGCTCTTCAAATTAAAACTCATTTTGACTTTGTCTGGCGGAAAAGTAGAATCCCACTCGAAAGCGAGGACGTTCAAAATAGCACTAGAAATTTTAATATCTCTGTTGATTGATAAATATCCCCCTACTGAAGACGGACATCTGAGCATAATGCATACCGACAATCGATCCCCTGCTGAGGATCTTCCATCATATTTTATGGACCGTTTATTTATCCTTCAATCACGGATAAGTTATTTACCTCCAGCAATTATCAGCAATGCAAGACCTGGTTCAATTGCAGCAGGTTTATTCATATAATTTCACGATCTTTTATATCTGATTGCTCCAAATTTAGTTCACGGTATAATCCCCTTATTCACGAAGAATTCTGGAGGACAGGATTGAAGATCCGTAAACTTGACACGCGCAATAAAAAAGATCTCAGAAAATTCATTCAATTCCCCTTTGATCTATACAGGGACAACTCCTATTGGGTTCCTCAACTCAGGGAGGATACTCGCAAAGTTCTCGATAAAGAAAACCATCCTTTTTACCAACATTCAGATGCAGATTATTTCCTGGCAGAAGACAATCACAGAACAGTGGGTAGAATTGCAGCAATTGCCAATTCCAGGTCGAATAGCGCCAATAATTTAGACACTGTCTTCTTTTATTACTACGAATCAATCAATGACAGCGAAGTATCAGGCGCATTATTCGATGCGGTGTTCGATTGGGCCAGGGAGAAAAGCTACACCCAAGTGTATGGCCCTAAAGGCCTGCTTCAAGGAGACGGTATAGGTCTTTTGGTTGACGGTTTTGATTATGTCCCTGCAGTTGGCATTCCCTATAATTTTGATTATTATGACCGCCTCGTAAAGGAGGCTGGATTTGAAAAGAAATTCGATTACTTTTCCGGTTATGTAGATACTTCAATTGGTCTGTCTGATAAAGTCAGACGAGTTGCAGAAAAAGTAAAGAAACGTAGCGGTTTCTGGGTCAGGAAATTTGAGACCAAAGAAGAGATTATGGAAATCACTCCAGAACTGCGCCATGTTTACAACAGCGCGTTTGAAGGATCCGAAGGTTTCAGCCCCATTACGGAAGAAGAGATCATAGTTATCGCCAAGCGTATGTTATCCGTTGCTGACCCACGCTTGATCAAACTAGTATACAAGGAAGATAAAATCATCGGGTTCCTCTTCAGCTATCCAAATATCTGCCGCGGTTTGCAGAAAACAAATGGCCGTTTATTCCCCTTTGGGTGGTTCCACATCATGCGGGATTTCAAAACTACAAAATATATGGACTCTAACGGCATTGGCATACTCCCTGAATACCAGGGTTTGGGGTCCACTGCAGTCATGTACACTGAATTTGAAAAGACTTTCCGTGAATTCGATTTTGAATTTGTAGAAACCGTTCAGACCAGGGAAGATAACGTTGCAAGCCTTGGTGAATCCAATCATTTTGTAATGGATTGGGTAAAGACACACAGAATTTATCAACTTAACCTGTAACTCCAGTGCTAATTTTCTGTTAATTCAATCAGTGAGACAGGCAAAAAGGCATTTTATGGAAACAACCAACACTGATCATAAACCTCTATCTTTATTCACTAAAATAATTTACGGAACAGGCGACTTAGGTATAGCTGGCTGGGGAACGCTTCGCCAAATCTTTTACGCGATCTTCCTGACTGACGTAGTAGGTCTGGAAGCACGACTGGCTTCCTTTGCCGCTTTGATCGGCGTAATCTGGGATGCCATAAACGACCCTTTGGTTGGAATGCTGAGCGACAGAATCAATACACGTTGGGGCCGCAGGAGACCGTTCCTCCTGTTTTTCTCAATCCCCTTTGGTTTGGCATTTTTATTAATGTGGTGGGCCCCACCCTGGGACAATCAGATCGTCCTTGCCGTTCATATGACGCTGGCATATATAATCAGCGACACGCTCCAAACTTTAGTAGCGGTTCCTTTTTATACTTTAACTCCTGAAATGACCCCGGATTATGACGAGAGGACCGAATTAACCACTTACCGAATGTTCTTCAATCTTGTAATTTCCCTCGTAGTTGCTGTCGCTGCTCCCATGATCAAAAATGCAGCCCTTCAATCCGGATTAACTCTCAGCCAAAGTTATTTGCTTATATCCGGTCTTTTTGGCGGCATTGGCGCTATTCCCTTTTTAGTGATGTTTTTCTTCGTACGCGAGCGACATCCCAATCCACCCCAGGAAACCCATTCCATCAAGGAGATTGCCGAGACAGCCTGGCAAAACGTTCCCTTTCGTTTTGCAACCGGTCTTTACATGTTGAATTGGATGACAGTAGATATGGTATCTTTAATGCTTCCCTATTTTTTGACATATTGGATTGCCCAGGGTAACTTAGCAGCTGAAATGAATATTTTTGGTTCTAACATCTCCCAGGATTCTGTCATCCTTGGCTTGATGTTCATCACAGCCATCGCCGCCTTGCCAATTTGGAATTGGCTATCCAAAAAGACCAGCAAGCGCAAGGCTTATCTATTTGGCATGTTATTCTGGATGGTCGTTCAATCATTAATAATTATCGTAAAGCCCGGTCAAACCATTTTCATCCTAATACTTACAGTACTTGCTGGTATCAGCATTTCAACCGCTCACGTTCTTCCAGATGCAATTTTCCCTGACGTCATTGAATGGGAAGAACTCCGCACTCGAAATCGTCATGAGGGCGTATATTACGGAATCAAGAATTTTTCAAGGAAATTATCAGGTGCAGTTACAATATTCCTGGTATTGCAACTCCTGGGATGGTTTGGATACCAATCTCCTCCCCAGGGTGCAGTTGTTTTCCAACAAAGCGACACTACAATTACGTTAATCCGGATTCTCACAGGCCCATTTGGAGCGTTGCTTTTATTCAGTTCAATAATAATCGCTTGGTTTTATCCTCTTACAAGAGAAAAGCACGCCCGTATTCGCTCCCTATTAGCCAGAAGGGATAAAAGGCAATAATTACATTAATTTCAACATTCATAAGGAGATATCATGTCTGATCCGTTAACCAAAAAACCTAGAAATCGCGAGCATATTGCATGGTACATGTATGATTTTGGCAACTCTGCTTATGCATCTGTGATCCTGCTAGCGATCTATTCCGCTTATTTCAAAGGCTCAGTTGTTGGCGGAGCAGAAGGCTCCCGCTATTGGGGTATCGCCGTAGGTATCGCGATGTTAACAGTTGCGTTAATTTCACCAGTCCTGGGTGCAATTGCTGATTTCTCGGCTTCAAAGAAACGTTTCCTGTTCATATTTTCCGCTATAACCTGGTTATTCACAGGATTGCTCTTTTTTGTCCAAGAAGGTGATATTTTCTTTGGTATGTTATTTTTCATTATTGCCGAGATCGGTTATCGTTCCGGTCAAGTATTTTACAATTCACTGCTTCCTGAAATTGCTGAACCGGAAGACCGCGGACGCGTGTCAGGTAACGGCTGGGCTGTTGGATCCCTTGGTGGAATTA
>JAGHAU010000099.1 GCA_021161345.1 Anaerolineales bacterium
AGCATACGCCGCCAGCTCTACCTCTTTTCCCCCATCATCATAGATATAATACGGCATCCAGCCCACGCCAAAGAGATCCATCAGGATATCTTTTTTATAGGGCGTCACAGGGATTTCAATATCATCTTCAAGGATATCCCGCCATTTATCCTCGACCTCAGACAGGGCTTCCAGTCTGTCTCTCTCCAGATCCTCAATTTCCTTTTTATACTGCTCGATCATCTCCAGGGATTCTTTCACATCGGCCTTGGCCTGGCTGGTCATCCGCCTTTTAGTCAGGGAGGTGCTTATGCTTCGCTGGCGGCCGGCCAGCAAGCTTATCAAATTTTCCGCATGTTTGCCAATTTCTTCCATCTTGCGTTGGGAAAGTTCGGTCTCATCTTCATCCAGCTCTCGTTTCTCCCGCATCAATCTATCTTTGATGGTATCGAGCTTCTTCTCGAAAGAAGAAGTCACTTTTTTCTTCTCCTCCTCCAATGCATTTTCAGCCGCTTCCGCGCACATCCGGCGGAAATCGCCTTGTGATACTTCGGGGCCAGCATATACTTCCAGCTCTTCATTGGACCGGACAGACACTGTGACTGAATGATAGATCCAATCCTTAAAATCTGTCTCCAGTCCACGCAGTTTCGTTCCATCTGATAATGGCGTCATGAGATCGTGGAAATGCGCTTCTGCCCGGGCGCCCGGCTCCAAGTCATCCAGATCGATCGGATCGGCGACCCAATCCTCCCAGCGAACACGGCCTGTCTGGTCTGGTTCCCGAACCAGCGCAGTGGATACCAGGTCATAATCGAGGTTGTAATTCCTCTTCATAAAACGGATATTCGCTTGAGCGATCAAGGCGGGTTTATACACTACCTGGTAATCAATATCCTGGGGAGCAGAGATCCCTGCCTGATCCACCGCCTTCAAAAAACTCAGGTTGTTTGGCAGAAAATATTCATCAATCCCGGCAGGCACATTCGGCCTGGTGCTGGTCAAACTCTCTCCAACCGCAGCTGGCCTGGCAGTGCTTTTGGGCTGACTTGAAGCAGATGGTACTGGAGTGGGTTTGCCTGCTCCTGCCAGATCGTTAAGGGCAGGGATCTGAACCCGGGTCAGCGGCCCGGTCAGATAATTCATAGCCCAGCGGGTATGGAATAACACCGGTTCATCCTCATGGACGTTATGCAGCAGGAAAACCCTTTTATCCAGGGTGGAGATCAACTTGTCATAAGTTTTGCGGTCCAATCCGGGAGCAGCGCCTTCCAACCCGTCCAGAAGCCGGTTCTTATCCTGCTCGGTTTGCAGCTTGCCTATAAACCAGGTTCCCGCATTGGACAGGGCTTTGTAATCTACATCCACCGGGTTCTGGGTTACCAGGACCTGGCCAATACCAAAGGCCCGAGCTTGTTTTAACATCCGCAGCATAGGTGTTTTGGATGGTGGATTTTTCACAGGTGGCAGATATCCAAAGATCTCATCAAAATAGATCAATGCCCGCAGTGTGGTGGAACCTTTTTGTTTTCTCATCCAGGTCTCTACCGCCGCATACAGCAAAGTGACGAAGAACATTCTTTCCGCGTCAGATAGGTGAGCGATATAGAATACGCTGTGGCAGGGCCGTCCGTCCGCTCCAAATAATAATTTCTCAATATCAAGGGGCTCTCCCACCATCCAGGCATGGAAAGTTGGAGCTGCCAAAATGCTGTTCAGCATGATGGATAGTTCCTGTCTATCTTTTTCAGGAAAGAAATTATCCAGCTCCAGCACACCTAGTTTTTGGAAGGGAGGGTTCTGGATCTGCATGATCAGCTCGGTCAGGTCCAGATCCTTTCCTTTGCTCCAGGCACTTTCGAAGATATTGCTGATCAGAATATGTTCCTTGGAGCGCACCGGATCGAGGTCGTTCAGGCCTACCAGCCCCAACAAACCCATCACAATGCCGGATATCTTTTCGGCCAGCATTTCCCTGTTTTCATCCCAGGGAATTCCGGGAGCTTTTAAGGAAGCCAGGATATTGACCGGGATTCCCGCTTCTGACCCGGGTGTATAGATCGCAAAATGGGCGGCGTCCTTCAATGCCTGGATGCGATCCGGGCCGATATCCCATTTAGCCAAACCTTTGGTCCACAAAGCAGCCGCGTCAGCCGCCGTCTGTTCAATGGTCTTATCCTCTCTGCGAGCCTGGTCCGGGTTCACCCAGGGGGCAAAATCCTCTGCCCTTAATTCCGGGAAGTGTAAAAGGGCATTTGTGATATCTCCTTTTGGATCGATCATCAAGGCCGGAATACCCTGCAAGGCCGCTTCCTCCAGCAGGTCGATGCATAAGCCTGTTTTCCCGGATCCGGTCATACCTACACAAACCGCGTGGGTGGTCAGATCATCCGGATCATACAGCAATGTTTCCGGAGTAATCTCTCCCTTATTGGGATCAAATATTCGGCCAAGATAAAATCGGTCAGCAGGATTTGTCATCAGGAACCTCACAAGGGTTTTTCAACGTCAGATGGGTTGTTATAAACTTGTTCTGATTTTACCTTAACCAACAGGTGTTTTTTGGACAGGTTATAGTTGAGGAATTGTGAACCTGTCATCAAATCCCAAAGCTGGCATATAATTAATGGCAGATCACCCATAATCTTGTATATCCAGCGCTGGAGGTATTAATGAGCTACCAAATCACTTACTACGGTCATGGCACTTTTGGGCTGAAGATCAACGAATATCAGATTCTCATTGACCCTTTCTTCAGCGAAAACCCAAGCACCCAGATCAAACCAGGAGACCTCAATCCGGATTTCATCCTGATAACCCATGGGCACGGCGACCATGTTGGCGACGCGGTGGAGATCGTCAATCGCACCGCTGCCAAGGTAATAGCCAACGCCGAAATAGCCAAATGGATGGGAGATAAAGGAGCTGAGGTATTTCCCCAGCATATCGGCGGCGGCCATGATTATCCCTTCGGTTATGTAAAACTGACCCAGGCCGTTCACGGCTCTGCCCTGCCGGACGGTTCCTACGGAGGCATGCCAGCCGGTTTCCTGATCACAACGCTTGATAAAAAGAAGATCTACTTTGCCGGGGATACTGGGCTCTTCGCCGGCATGTCCCTGATCGGAGAAGAAGATGTCCACCTGGCGGTCCTGCCCATCGGCGACAACTATACTATGGGGCCGGATGACGCCTTACGGGCTGTGAAAATGATCCAGCCCCAACATGTGATCCCGGCTCATTACAATACCTGGCCCCTGATCGCCCAGGACCCGGAAGCCTGGAAAGAACGGGTTGAAAAAGAGACCGACACCGCAGTTCATGTTATGCAAGCGGATACATCTCTTGATTTATAGAAGGCAGTAAACCATGGAGCAACCAACAGACAGACAATCTCTTGAAAATCAGATGGAAAGAGATGGCCGGCTGCCGCCCGGACAAAGCCTGACCAAGAAATTTCCAGTGCTGCATTATGGCAGCATTCCTCCATTTGATCCCCAAACCTGGTCATTTCGGATCTGGGGTGAGGTTGAGGAGGAGATCAGTTGGAACTGGGAGGAATTCAGCCAGCTCCCCCAGACTGAGATCCAGCTCGATATTCACTGTGTCACTAAGTGGAGTAAGTTTGACACGATCTGGAAAGGCGTGTCTATCCATTCATTGATAGAATTAGGGCTGATCCAGCTTAAACCCGAAGCAGCTTATGTACTGCAGTATGCTGATGGCGGATATACCACAAACCTCCCGCTGAAACTTATTCTTCAGGAAAACTTCCTCCTGGCAACCTATTTTGACGAGAAACCACTGACACCAGAACATGGTGCGCCGGTGCGGGGCATGGTGGGCCATATCCCCGGATCGGAGATCAAGACGACCTACTTCTGGAAGGGAGCCAAATGGCTGACCGGATTGGAGTTTTTAACCGAGGACCAATTGGGTTTCTGGGAAAAAGCCGGTTACCACAATGAGGCTGATATCTGGAAAGAACAACGCAGCCGCTGATAAAGAATAGGGAAGGAAATGTATGAAAAAGGTCGTGTTATTTTGTTTGGTTCTAGTTCTGTTTACTGGCTGTATTCCTCAACAGCTAAAATCTAATATCCCTGGACAGAACCAGATCAATTCTGATGCGGCTGCAACCGAAACGGCACCTCCCCTTGTGTTTGCACCCCCGAAAGACCCTTATCAGACGCCAGATCCAAATGCGCCCACCAGGACACCCGATCCGAATATCCCCACCAGGTCACCGACAATTACTTTTACCCCGACAACGACTCCCACAGCCACCCTTGATCCGGAAGATCCAGTATCCTATTTGGGTGATCCCTGGTTTCGGGACAACTTTGTCAACGGGTCTAACTTTTTCCTTTATGATGAGCCCCAATCCAGCTACCGGGTAGATAACAACCAAATGATTTTGGTTGCCAAAAAAGCCAATAATTTTGAGACCTGGAGCCTTGCATCTCCTACTCTGTACAATTTTTATTTGGAAATCACCGGAACCTTTGGTGAAGAATGCGACGGCAAAGACCGCTATGGCCTGATATTCCGAGCTCCGAATACAAATGAAGGGTATCTGCTCAGCATAACATGTGATGGTTCATTCAGGTTGAGCACCTGGGAATATGAGGAGGAAAAATACACGAGTCTTAAACCCTGGACCACCAGTGAATATATTAACTCGGGACCTGGCGGTGAAAACCGCTTGGGGATCAAAACAAATGGAATAACACTCACAGGATTTATCAACGGGCACCAGGTTTTTGAACTCGATGACAGTACTTTTGGAACTGGACGGTTTGGCATTCTGGTGGCCGCCACGAACACCCCTGGATTTACTGCTTATTTATCGGAAATAGTCTATTGGGCCTTAAAATAAAAAGAGGATTGAGTCCTCATTAATTAGGGACTGAGTCCTTTCAGAAGGACTCAGTCCCTTTTATATGCTCAATCCTTTTTTCTATTTAACTACTAATTTTTGGCAGCCGGCACCCCGCCGGCTTTCTCAGCGTTTCTGACCGCGCTCAAGATTGCTTCTTGGTAGGCTATTGCGGCATAGGCTCCGACGATATTCAAATCCATCTCCACTTCTCCGCTGGAAAGAGCGAACACAGTATCTCCATCCAGCAGGGTGAAAGCCGGGCGAATGGTGCGAGCCAGGCCATTATGAGCCATCTGTGCCACTCGGGTAATCTGTTCTTTGTTGAGTTTCACATTGGTCGCCACTACACCGATCACGGTATTATCTGGACCCGAGGAAAATCCCATCACCTTTCGGCCCACAAAAGATTTCATCACTTTGAGTGTGTCCGCATAACCTTTGATACCCCGGGCGCCGGCAATGATCTCACCGCTCTCCGGATCAACCACATCACCAAAGGCATTCACAGCCACAATCGCTGCTACTTTTCCACCTCCACCCAAGTCCACACTGGCTGTGCCAATGCCGGACTTTGTTGACATTTTAGGAGACAGAACTTTTCCAACTGTGGCTCCGGTGCCTGCTCCCACATTACCTTCTGCAGGAGGGTCCCCGGAAGCATTCAGGCAAGCCTGGTAGCCCATTTCGGCATCCGGACGCACCTTGGGATCGCCAATACCAAGATCGAACAACACCGCGGCGGGAACAATGGGCACCGTGGCATAGCTGGCATCAAATCCCATTTTGTTTTCCTCGCAGTAGCGCATCACTCCTGCAGCGGCATCCAACCCAAAAGCTGAGCCGCCAGTTAATAAAACGGCAGTTACCTGGTTCACCAAATGCATGGGATGTAATAGATCAGTCTCCCTTGTACCTGGCGCGCCGCCCCGCTGGTCCACACCACCCACTGTATTAAGCGGGCAAAGGATCACGGTGCACCCTGTTAATGCATCCATGTCCTGGGCGTGGCCCACTTCAAAGCCTGGTATATCTGTAAAACTGCCCATTTTCCCTCCCTTTAGGTATTCCCAAGGATACAATCAATTATGACAATGTGACTTGGGGACTTGGGGATTTGGGGATTTGGAGAAAAGATCACCTCATCTCCCAGTTTCTCAGTCTCCTTGTCTCCTTCTCTCCCAGTCTCCATGTCTCCCAGCCTCCATGTCTACCATCCGCTTGCGTTGAATGTTGTCCGCAAAAGAACATCCCTTTCAGCAGGTGTCATCGGTCTGGCTCGGGCGAAATCCACAAACTTGATCGTCAGCAGCTCAGTGCTGATGTGTTTACCATTATAAAATATATGGCGGTCAATGAAAGCTGATGCAGTGTGGGGTGGGATCTCATAGATTTGATCAAAAAACAGATTGCCCAGGCCGTGATGAATGAATGACTCTCCCCTGATCTCAAATGCCTGGGGTTGGTGGGCCTGGCTGCCACTGACAATCACCGCGCCAGCATTGGCCAGGGTTCTGGCATCCCTGATCTGGTCTGGCTGGGCCAGGTATGTATAATATTCAAAGTGCTGGAAAGTAGCTATCGGCAGATAGCCCTCTTCCCGCAGCTCTTTAATTTGCCCAATCATTATGGGAAAGTCACAGGCCACCGCTCCGGGATAACCAATATTTGCTGTAGCGTATCCTCCACCCTTGGCATTGCATCCCAGGAAAGCGATCTTGTTTCCGTTGTGTTCGAACAGAACCGGTTCCTGCGCGTCAGCGCGATCAGCACCGCCGCCATAATAGGGCCAACCCCGCTGGTTATACATCTCCAGGGTGTATAACATGGCATCTGGTCCATAATCGCCAAAATGGTCCCCCGTCAGTTCCACAACATCGGTGCCAATGGTTTCCATCAGTTCTATATAGCGGATGTCACTGCAGAAGCTCAGATCTTTCTGACCAGGATCAGGATACGAGCATCCCTCCGCAAAAGGAACCTCATTGCTAATGTGCAGGATATCAGCCTCTATCAGGTATGGCAGAATATCCCGGGCTGGATAATTTATACCTTCCAATTCCATGGTCCAGGCCGTGGCCCGAACAAGAGCTGTCACGCCCGTTAAAACTACACTGGTGAACTTATTTGGATCCCGGTTGCTGGTAATTTCCTGGAATATATTGGGGTCAAACCCGGCTGCCGAGATAGGCACAGAAAGGCCATACGATCCCGAATCAAATTTCTGCTCCAGCGGTGAGGTCCCATCTACTTCCAGCACCTTCCAATCCGGAGTCAATTCCTCAAAAGGCACAATGACCAGGGAGGGCTGCTGAGACCAGGCCTGTTGTGAAAGGTCATCCGGGGTAATGACCTCAACTGTATTGGGGGCTGGTTCCCCCCAATAGATCGTCAATATGTCCCGGGTTTCCTGTGCTAAGAAGATCGGCAAATTTGGCGCCAGGGGATTTTTGCCTCCCTGCCAGGCAGATTGGATGCTATCCAATGTTATCCCGTCACTAACTGTTGGGAAGGGAGCGGCCGCGGCGAAGACCCAGTATATTACCGGGTTATCATCCCCGATAAACAAGGCTGTAGCGGCATCTTCCTGCCGCTCGGTTGTCTGCAGGAAGTCCATTCCTGCCAGCTGGTCCAGCAGGCTATCCGGAAGTTCAGGGTCGATCCAGACCAGATCTGGTTCAATAGTGGGTGTAACTGCTGAAGGAGAAAAGAATGTTGCAGTTGGCAGGACCTCTCCCAGGGGCGGTACATAGGGAGTGATTTCATTCTCTTCAACCCAGGGAAGTTTTTTTTCCTTCAAAAAAAAGGCCGTGATAATAACAACCACGATCAGGAAAGTTATAACTATGATCCAAAGGGTCTTATTTTTCATCGAGAACCAGAAGTATAGATCCGGACCTCCAGGCAGTCCGGATCAGATTTACACATATCAGGCCAGGGATCAAGAAAACAATCCCCCCCGCTCTGTCAGGATTGTTTTGATCTTATCCAGGGAAACAAGCGCGCCTTGTTCTACTTGTACCAGCTCTGCCAGGATCTGTTCTTTCAGTTTATTTTCCTCCAGATCTGACAGGTTAATGCGGACGTTATAGGCGGCACTGTTAATTGCTGCAACTGCCAGGTTCACCGCTGATCCAGCATCCGTAATGGCGTTTTTGTTCCCGGATTGTGCTGCTTCCAGAGCCAACTCCGCAACCTTGAAGGATTTCTTAGCTGCCTCCAGGGGTACCTGGGCAGCCAACAGGGTTGCTTCCTTAATAGCTGCGGTGCGTCCAGGATCTTGCTTGGGTATCTTAAAGGCTGCCATGACCCGATCAAAGGCTTCTGAATCTTCAGCAACTGCGCTGGTAAGATCTGCGCGGAGGTTTTCTGATTCTTCCAGGATCTTGTCCATAACCGTTTCAACTTCCTGATATCCTTTTTTCCCAATCGTCAATCGGGCTACCATGGATACCAGCCCCGCGGCCATCGCTCCTGCATAAGCAGCTGCCGAGCCGCCCCCGGGGGTGGGAGTAGGAGCAGCCAAACTTTCTATGAAACCAACTGATCCACCCTCCCCGATCATCTCTGCCATTTTTCCTTCCAGTACCTGGTCCGGAGAAAACAGATCCATCTGGGTATACCAGACTGCTGTATTTACCATAGCTGCCTGGGGAATCAAACCCACCAGCTCGCTGTTGTGGATGCCCACTCCATAACGTTCCGCCTCCCTGCGAATGGTTTCCACTACCAGAGGGAGAGGTGTTTTTCGGAAATTGGTAAGATTCATCGAGACCTGGGCTCGGCCTTCGACTGTCATACCCAGGGCTTTTACAAATCTCAATCCCCCGGAGGAATGGCGGACGGTCCGGGCGATCTTCTTGGCGATCTCTCTGTCATCCGTGGTCAGGTTAACGTTATAGGCAACCAGGAATTCCCGGGCTCCGATCACCGTGGCGCCAGCAGGTCCGAGCTCAGCAGGACCTGCATCCGGGACCCGATCCGGGTTGGATTTGACCTCTGCTTTTAATCCCTCATATTCTCCCTTTCGAACCAGCTCCAATCTTTTTCGTTCTGGGCGCAGGGCGGCAGCTTCATAGAAATAGATCGGGATCTTCAGTTCCTGACCTACTCTTGTTCCTACTCTGTGGGCCATTGCCACACATTCATCCATGGTTATATTTGAAATGGGAACAAAAGGAACCACATCGGTAGCACCGACGCGGGGGTGTTCTCCGCTGTGTTTATCCAGGTTGATTAACTGGGATGCCTTTTTGATCATTTGAAAGGCAGCTTCTTCAACAGCTTTGGGTTCACCCACAAAGGTGATCACACTGCGGTTATGATCAGCATCGGTATGCATATCAAGGACGTAGACGCCGGGTACGGACGAGATGGACCCCTTGATATCATCCAGCACATCCTGCCGGCGACCTTCAGAAAAATTCGGCACACATTCAACAAGAACGTTTGACATAATATACCTTCCAGAATCTAAGTTTTCTTGTGGCTACATTATAACTCTCTGCTCTGGAATAATCTTCACTGAATGGATTGGAAAATAACTCGGCCGTTGGTAAAATCCAGGGGTGGAAATTCAAATCATCAAAGATCGTTCTGCCCTGGAAAAATACTTCCGCCGGGATCTCCCCCTCCATCTCTACAGCCTGGGGGACCTGGATGATTTTTACTGGCCCAGGATATCCTGTTATGGGAATCAAACCGAAAAAGGACTGGAAAACATCACTCCTTTTTACCGGGGTGAAGGTCTGCCTGTTTTGCTGGTATTTGGGGATCTGGATCTAGATTATCTCCGGCAGCTGCAGTCCCTGCTGCCTGATCGATTTTACTCCCATATGAGCTCTGGATTGATAAAAGAATTTTCTGATAACTACCTGGTCACAGAACACGGGGACCACTTCAAAATGGCCCTTGTGAATTTCGATCTGATAGGAAAGACCAATACCGATAATACGTTTCAATTGACTGAAGCAGACCTGCCCGAAGTCAATCAGCTTTATAGGGAAAGCTACCCGGATAATGCCTTTGACCCTCGCATGCTCGAGTCGGGACAGTATATTGGTATCCGCCAGCAAGGCCAGCTGGCGAGTATCGCAGGCATTCATACCTATTCAGCCGTATACCGGGTGGCCGCCCTGGGAAATGTCACTACCCATCCTGACTACCGGGGCCGTGGCTTCGGCAGGGCAGTGACTGCCCGTTTATGCCAGCTCCTGGAGAGTACGATTGATTTCATCGGGCTCCATGTAAAATGTGAGAATCGGCCCGCTCTTTCTCTCTATAAATCCCTTGGATTTCGTATATCTAGCGTTTATGGGGAATTTTCACTAAAAAAGAGCCAAAATAGACGGTTTTCCCTCTAAAAACGGCAAGATTCCAGAACTTTTTAAGGTTTAGGGGTTACAATAATAGAAGAAGAACGATCATCCACTTCCTCGATAAAAAATATCTTATATAGGAACTTAGAACAGATTCACATCGTATTGCCCTGAGGTTTCACCACCTCGTCACAAAAATCTGTTGGGCGGTTTATTGGAAGTAACGAACAAAGGAGATATTATGGCTTACGCACATACAAATGCAAAGGGAGTCACCTACTACCTGCACGGACGAACCCGTGTACTGAAAAGTGGAAAAGAATCAACCCTGTACTTCTTTGCCAAAGAAGTTAAAGACGGCGCGTTGGATGCAGTTCCAGCCAAGTATGTTGTATCTGAAACCAAAAACGGTCTGCCCGTTCTAAAGAAAGCATAAGAATATAAACATCCTGTAATACTAAACCTTGTCAGCCATCTGCGATGAAAGCAGCCGCCCAACAACGGTGATCAGTTCTTTCCCGTAAATGACAAAACTGACAAGGTTTGTTTATTTAAATTCTCAACCCTTCCCTCATTCACCCACAGTAAGATAGATCTTAATCTGTTCATAAGTAGCCGGACCTATGCCTGGTACTTTCTGGATCTCTTCAATTCGCGTGAAGAGTTGTTCTTCCCGATAGTTGATGATCTTTTCAGCTGTTACCGGACCAATGCCCGGCAGACCTAATAATACTTCTAGAGATGCCTGGTTAATATTAATCATGGAAATCAATTCTCCACTCACTGCTAGTCCTATTACACTTCCCACCATCTCCGCAGGGCTTTCTAGAGAAGAATTCCGGGCGGGAATGTATATATGGCTTCCATCCTCCAGCTCCGCGGCCAGATTAACTGAACCAGGGCTGGCATTCTCCGCCAGGCCTCCAGCTGCTTTCACAGCATCCATCACCCGGCTCTGGAACGGGAGGGTATAAACACCGGGAGATGCTACAGCCCCATCGATATTGATCACAACCGGCCGGGGAGTGGGAGCTGGGCGCAGTAAAACGGCTCTGCCTGGTTTAGGCCGTGATACCAGCAGGATCAATCCAGCGCTTAACAAGCCAAATAGAACCCCGATCAGGAGATCTTTGATCTTTGACATCATACTGTTTGGTTAAACCCTTTTATTCCCCCTCGGCCAAACTCAATCCGAGACGCTGCTCATTGGGATCCAGATTGATGATCTCAACAGAGACCTTCTGGTTTTCCTCCAATACATCCCAGGGTGATACATCTTCACCGTTTTCCCCCAGTTCTGAAACGTGGATCAAACCATCTACTCCATCTTCCAAACGTACAAATACCCCATAGGAAACGATGTTCTTGACCACTGCTTCGACGATCTGGCCTGGTTGATAGCGTTCTGTGATCGTTTCCCAGGGATTGGGACACATCATTTTCAAACTTAAGGCAACCTTGTTTTCTGCCCGGTCGACATTCAGTATATAGACATCCAGGCAATCACTCACGGAAACCACATCGGAAGGATGATCAACTCTTCCCCAGGACAGCTCAGAGATATGGATCAACCCTTCCATGCCGCCCAGATCAACGAAAGCGCCAAAATCGGTCAAGGTTGTTATCTCTCCGGGGATGCAGGTACCTTCCTCTAGTTCATCAAGCAGTTTGATCCGGGTGCCAGCTTCTGCCTGGGCAGCTCTTTCAGATAGCACCACCCGGCAGCGATCGCGGTCATATTCAATGACCTTTAGCGCCACCTTTTGTTTAAGGTATTCTTTCTTTTTATGACCTGCTAACAGATGGGAACAGGGCACAAACCCATTGATCTTTTCCCCCTGGACAAGAAGTCCCCCCTGGTTGTATCCAACCACGTTCAAATGGATAATATCATCCATTTGATATAAACGATCAACATAATCCCAATCATTTTCCGGGAGTTTATTAGGTATCAAGGGAGGGTTTATTCTATTCTGATCCGAATCAACTGCCTGACCCCCACCTAAACTCAAGTCTTCTTCCCCCTCAGACAAGGCTGCTTTCCACCAAGAATCACCCAAATCAGGGGGCTCTTCCAGAATATTATGGAGCTGATCCTCATGAACCATTAAAGTACCTTTATTAGAATAAGGCGAGCATAAATAATTGTAACATTTTTTAGCCACTTTCAGAAGAATCTTTTACATTTTCTCGGGCCTGTTTTTCCATCTCCAGGATGGTTTTAGCCACAACTTCTATGGCGACCTTCTGTTTGCGATAGAGGTTGGCTTCTGACATAGCCAGGCGCTTGGCGACATCCCGAACTTTCTGTCCCTTTAGGAACTTCATATCCAAGATATTATATAAAACCCAGTCCAGGGTGAATCTCCTGGTCCCTTCCGGCCTGATCTTTTCGATTGCATCTTTCAAAATAGCCCTGACCGCCTTGACGGAAATGCCGTCATGCTCATCCAGCGAGTTTTGCACGACCTCAAGCTGCAGGAGCGGGCTTTCTAACAAATCGGGCCCTCCCCAATAATCCGACAGAGCATCCTTAACCCACTCGGTCAGGGTGTCCTCATCAAGGGAAATTTCACCGGTGGTTGCCGTTAACACGCTGGTACCATCATAGCGAGCTGCCGCCCTCAGGCGCTGAATGCGGTTCATCTGCGGGGTCAGGTCCTCAATTGAGCTGAATACTTGCTGCTGGAAATTCCTGTCCTCCAGGGCCTGCTGGGCCCGCTGGATCAGGATCTGGAAGGCCTCTCTCTGGTCATCGTCAAGGATTTCTACCGGAACCTCTACCCCTACTAAACCAAGCAGTTCTTCTGGTTTTCGGGCATTGAATAATGGGATGATCCAGCATTTCCCCCACAAGAAAATACTGTAGTTTCCGATCTGATCCTTTCTAAATGAGGCATCCATGATCCGGTTGGTAAGTTCATCCTCGTTAAAATCTACCTGTCCTCCAACACTTACCAGGAAATCCATCCCGATCGAATCCAAAGAAGCAGCAAAAGCTTTTGTCACCTGCAAGCGATCACACATGGCTGCCAGGACTGATTCCAGGAATTGGCTCAGGTCATCCAGGGTAAAAAGACGTTCTTCTAGATTCTGGAGTAAAGCCAAATTTTTCTTGGCTTCCCCGAACAGGAACCAGCGCTCCCAGATAGGGGAAAACATGGTAATGAAATACTGCATCAATAAAAATGTGCCAGCCATAACTACCGGAGCAAAAAACGACAAAGGTTCCCCTGCTCTTCTGGCCACGGTAGTAAGAGCTAATACAGTACTGGCCGTAACCGGACCTCTCATGACCCATTTGATCAAACGGCGCTTGACAACCCGGTCTGGCCACGAAACCCCAAAAAAAGCCACTGCATAAGCCATGATAATAATCAATCCCGAAACCAGGACATTACTGACAACTGCAGTGAGCCAGAATACGTATTGGTGCTGTGCGGCAAAAGTAGAACCGAACAACAGGTAAGGGAAGGAACCCAGGGCAGGCGCCAGGGCACCGCCAATCAGGTAGCCCATTCTCCTGCGTCCAGATCTGGTGACAGTGCGGTGGTAGGCCCGCTGGAAATTGATCCAGGCCCAGATCATGCTCAATATATAGAACGCAGAGAACACCCAGGTCAGGTTGGTCCGTTCCAGATGGGGTGCAACCACACCTTCTATTACCAGCGGCCCAACCAGGACGTAGAACGGGATCATAATAAGAAAAACAAGTGAGATCAGGAAAGTCACTTTAACCAGCTTGGTCCTGCGGCCCCGTGAGGGCCGGCCTGTAGTCGCCAGGATCGCGTCTGACATATGGACATAAGCAGCCGGAAGCATGATAATCCCCACCCATTGGATTTGATACCAGATCTCGATCCAGGTGGGCGAGCTGACAACCCCGGCTACTGACTCTCCTACAAAAACCACCACAACACAACCCAGGATAAAGGCAAAGGAACGAGCCACTTTGTCTTTCAGGTTAAAGGATAAGGCGTATAGAAGCAGAGAAAAAGCAGTGATGGAAATACCAGCTGCCAGGAGTTCATTAATGGTTTGCAGGATGGATAACAGGTTCATATGTAAGAGGAAAAGAAGATCGCTATCTCCTGGTCCCTGTAATATTGATCGTTATAACCCGAGAACTCAAAACCAAGTTTGTAGGCAAATTGAATAGCCGGGTAATTCTTGGGCTGCATTTCCAGTGTCAGCCTGTGAAAGCCCTTTTTTGCACACCAATCCTGGGCAGCCAATACCAAAGCACTGCCAATTCCATTCCTTCTGTGTACCCGGTCAACTGCCAGGTCCTTCACCCAGGCGCTGGCAGGCGCTAACCCCATTTGAACACTTATATATCCCCTGACATGCTCTCCAGCTTCGGCAAGCACCAGCACATCACGGGTCGTCCAATCATCCACCAGTTTTTGGGCGTTGCGGGGATAATTAACATGGACCTCACGCGGCAACCGGACTTCCCGGAAGGTTACCTGGGTTTGGATCTCTGTGAGATCCATAGTCATTTGCCAAACATGCCCTGTGGCATAATTATGGTCCAGGGCGATCATCTTGGAGATATCAGTTGAGATTGCTTGGCGAATATTGATCTTTGTCATAAAGATTACCTATCCTACTCATCCATCATTTCTACATATAGATCAACCGCACAAGGTTCTTTCGGCACACCCTGATTATCAATTACAACCAGGCGCAGGGAATAATTACCCGGTTCCAGTTGGGTTGTATCCCAGAATCCAATATTTTCATCGTTTTTGGGAGCATCTCCTGCCTGGATCGTCAGCCAGGTACCAGAGTTGGGTGATGAGATCTCGAATTTGTAAAAACCAAAATCTGGGATGTTCACCGTACCTTCAATCTCGATGATCCCGCTTACCGTGGTGTTGTTTTCTGGATATGTGATCATCAATTCCTCAGGCACGCATCCTGCCTGGACAATAGCTGTCCCGGGCAGGGGAGTTTCCTGAACTGCCGAAACGGCGGTTTCGTCCACAGGCGCTATAGTGGTTGTGGGTGAAGCTAACAAATCCAGGGTTGCCGTTGGCAGGGGATTGACACCGGGTATGGAAGGGATAATAAAAGAGACCAATCCAAACTCTGCGGTTCCCAGGAACAGCAAAACGACCAGCAGTGCGGCAGAGCGATTCAAGCGCATCTGGGCGCTTTCCTTTTCCAGTCCAAAGGCCGCCGCCCGCAGCTCTTCCCAGGCCAGGAAAAACTTCCTGATATGCCAGGCAGTAAAGCCGCCAATGATGATATAGATCAGATATTCAAAATCTTTAAGGTACCGTAATAACTCGTTCATTGATATGTGGTGTGTATATAAGGGAGATCCGATTCTCTCCCGTAAAAGTTAGCCATCAGATTCTGGAGGGATTTTATAGTAATCGCAGAACGCCCCGGATCAGATCCATCATCTTGGGTGCCAGGATCAAACCCGTCTCGATCACCTCTTCATGGGTGGTTTCCGCTTCCCCATACAGGTTGGAACTGTTGGTAATGCCAGAAATGCCTAAAACGCGCTGGCCGCCGTGGTTGGCCACGATCACTTCCGGTACAGTAGACATCCCCACCGCATCCACCCCCGCGCCGGCCAAAAAGCGCAGGTCTGCTGGAGTTTCAAAGGTGGGCCCGGATAAACAAACATAAACACCTTCATAGAGAGTAAGCCCTTGTTCTTTGGCAACACCCCGGGTGATTTCGATCAATTCCCGATCATACGCTTGGCTCATATCCGGAAAGCGCGTGCCAAACTCATCCAGATTGGGCCCCCGGAGAGGATTAGCACCTGCCATACCAAGGAAATTCAAGTGATCTGTAATCAGCATGGGATTCCCGGGAACAAAATCCTGGTTTATCCCGCCGGCCGCGTTGGTGACGATCAAAGTCTTGATGCCCAGGCGCTGCATGACCCGGATAGGTAGGGTCACCTGGCTCATTTCATAACCTTCGTAGTAATGGATCCGGCCATTCATCACCAGCACATCCTGGCCTTCCAGGTTACCGATCACCAGTTCTCCGGCATGACCTTCCACGGTAGAAAGAGGCCAGCCAGTGAGATCATGGTAAGGGATAATGGTGGGGTTCTCAATAGACTCAGATAATGGGCCTAGGCCGGAGCCCAGGATCAGGCCAATTTCCGGTTGAACAGATATCCTGGAACGAATTTCATCCGCAATGCGGTCCATATCCTCGATCGTATATTTAGTTTTCATCTCAGTTCATGTCCTTGAATAACTATAAAAAAGAACGTTTTCATTATAACATCTGGCGGCTGACGCCTATCTGATAGCAAGGAAGGCCTGTTTTTATCCTTCCGCAGTGATTTCCTTGATTCCGAGGATCACATCGGCAATGTCCTGATCTGTGATCCACAAATGTGTCACCAGCCTCATCTGCCGCTCTCCCTCGATTCCACCCAATATTCCTTTTTCCTTCAATTTGGCTTTCATTTGGACTGCGTCAAGCGAGAACTCGGGATCCAGATCCAGATATACCATATTGGATGGGGGAATTTTGTCCATTAAGCTGATGCCCTTCACTTCCATCAATCCCCGGGCGAGATCCTGCGCCCTCCTTTGGTCGTCTTTCAAGAGAGGCAGGTTATGCTTTAGCGCAAATAATCCGGCGGCGGCCACCAAACCTGCCTGACGCATGCCACCACCCAGCATCTTGCGAATCCTTCTGGCCTGTTGGATGAAATCTACTTCCCCGCATAAGATCGACCCCACAGGAGCACCGAGGCCCTTACTCAGGCAGAACATAACCGAATCCACCGGCTCAACTAGTTCTGCTGGATCCAAATCCAGGGCGGCCGCAGCGTTAAATATCCTCGCCCCGTCCAGGTGAAGTTTCAGCTGATGATCCCGGGCGATCTCCCCTACTGACCTGGTGTATTCCACCGTCAGAGCAACCCCACCGCACATATTGTGGGTATTTTCCAGGCAGATCATTCTGGTCCTGGGATGATGGATATCATCATAGCGAATGGCTTTTTTGATGTCGTCCAACTTGAGGGTTCCATCTTTCTGGTTAGGGATGGTGTGAGAATGGATTCCACCCAGGGCTGCCGCTCCGCCCGCTTCATTTAAAAATATGTGAGCTTTATTTCCCAGGATGATCTCGGCTCCACGCTCGCAGTGAGTTAGAACAGCAACCAGGTTTCCCATCGTTCCTGAGGGGATAAAAAGGGCAGCTTCCTTGCCCAGCAGGCTGGCTGATTCATCTTCAAGCTGGTTAACTGAGGGGTCTTCTCCGTAGACGTCATCCCCCACTTCGGCATTGGCAATCACTTCCCGCATTTCTGGTGACGGCAATGTGACTGTATCAGAACGAAGGTCGATCATAATTTTGCTCCAGGTTATTTTTCTTCTAATTGATCTAAAATCCTTTCCAAATCGACGGCCAGGGGAGCTTCAAAACAATGTTTATCCTCTTCTCCCGGGATCAGTATAGACAAATGGAAAGCATGTAAAAATTGGCGATCAACTGGAATTGAGGGTTTATTCCTGCCATAAACCGTATCGCCTACCACTGGGCAGCCCAGGAAATTAAGATGAACCCTGATCTGGTGAGTACGCCCGGTCAGGATCTTTACTCTTAAATAAGTGTGTTTGGGAAATTCCTCCAGGGTGAAATATTCACTAATAGCTTCTCTGCCGTCCTTTTCCAGGGCCGGGGCCATGCGCTGGCGGTATTTTGAATCCCGGCCGATGGCCACTTCTACCCGACCGTTTGGGGTTGGCGGGCGTCCATCCACCAGGGTCAGGTATTCTTTATCCACCTGCCGTTCCCGGAATTGGTCTTGTAAGAATTGATGGGTTCGATCGTTTTTGGCTAATAGGATCACGCCCGAGGTATCCTGATCCAGGCGGTGAACCAATCCTGGACGCTTCACTCCCCCGACACCTTCAATTTCTGGTGCATAGCCCAGTACAGCCTGCACCAGGGTACCGGTTGGGTGACCCAAAGCCGGATGGACAACCATTCCGGCCTGTTTGTTAACTGCGATCAGATCATCATTTTCGAAGATGATATCCAGGGGGATATCTTCTCCCTGCAGCTCTGTATCTACCACCTCGGGAATGATGACCTCAACCTCCGTTCCCGGACTGACCCGTTCAGCTTTTTTATAAACGGGGATCTCGTCAATTGAAACTCCCCCGGCGTTGATTATCTTTTGGATATAGGAACGGGAATAATCCTCCAATTCGCTGGCCAAAAATTTATCGAGCCGGATTTCCTTATCAGATTGGTTCTGAAGAATCATCGAAGATTGGTTCATTCTGAGATTTTCTCTCCTCTATCCACATTCCTACCAGCAATACCACCACCCCCATCGTAATGCAGGAATCGGCTATATTAAAAACCGGAAATCTTCCCACAGAGATAAAATCTGTCACAAAACCTCGATAGAGGCGGTCGATCAGATTGCCGACCGCACCGGCCATCTGCAGGGTTAACGCAAGGCGAAAAAAGAAGTCATTTTCCGGGATCCTAGGAAAATAGATCAAGATCAGGGTAATGATCACAAAAGCCAGGGCTACAAAAACGCCGTTCATGCCCTGAAAAATGCCAAATGCAGCTCCGGTATTGTGCCAGTTGACCAGCCTGGCATAAGGGGCCAGCCATTCCCACGGCATCCATAGTTCATTAAATGCCAGGTTATTTCTGATCCATATTTTTGTCAGTTGGTCCAGTGCAACCAGGAAGATTGCGATGGGCAGTAAAAAAGCATAGGCTTTGAGGTGTTTTTTCAATCGTTCCTCCCCGAAAGGTTAACTATCCCATTTTACCGTACAATTCGCACAGAACTCAAACCCGACTGGAAAATATACCGAATACCTGGTTAAAAATAGGTAAATATGGTTGTTGAATAAACAGAGAATCTCTTGAGAAGAGGTTAAAATACATGCTATAATTTTCGAGAGAATTTAAGAGATGAACAAACCAGTGCTTGTCCTCAACGGCAATTACGCACCGATTAACGTCTGCTCCACTCGCCGGGCGATGTGCCTGATACTTGTTGGCAAAGCCAATATGATTATGGACGGCCGCGGGGTTGTGCGCACAGTGTCCAGAACCTACCCAAAACCATCCATAATCCGCCTCCATAACTTCATCAAACGCCCCCGCCCCAGTGTAAAACTCTCCAAACAGGAAATTTTCCGCCGGGATCAGTTCAGATGCCAGTATTGTGGGCAGAGTTCCCGGGAATTAACGGTTGATCATATCCTTCCCCAGCACCTGGGCGGCGAATCCACCTGGTCCAACCTGGTAACCGCCTGCGCTGTCTGCAACCATAAAAAAGGTGGCTTTACTCTGGAACAGTCCGGCCTTAAACTGCGCAAAAAACCTGATCAGCCGCCCGGGTCCGCCAGCTATCTATTCAAGAAATACATTAATATTTACCAGGATTGGGAACCCTACGTTGTGGGCTGGTAATTCCTTACTCCCCCTTGAACTCAACCTCCATAAAATCTTCCGCCAGGTAAACATTCCCGGGGAAGGTTTTTTTTGCCTCGCTGAGCGTTGAATCCAAGCTGATCTTTTCCTCTGGAGGATAATGGATCAGGTAAAGCACCTTCGCACCCGCCAGTGATGCAATCTCCCCCGCCTGGGAAGCGGTGGAATGGTGAAAGGTCGTCCCGGTAGCTTCATGGATCAGCACATCCGCATCAGCCGCCAGCCTGACTGTTTCTGGAATCGGTAAGGTATCTGAAGAATAGGCAACCACAAACTCGCCACCCCTGTATTCAATCCTGATCCCTATTGTCGGGATCATATGCTGGACCGGCGAGCTGAGAATTTTAAATTCTCGATTGTCAAGTACTGGCGCCAGCTCATCGAGGGGAAGAGTGTGAAAGTGCACCGGATAGATGTCGGTCCAATCCTGCCAGCCAAACAGATCCATCATCTTTATAGCCCGGGAAATGGCATGTTCGCAGCCGTGAATGTGGAATTCCTTTTCTCTACCCAGGATCCACATATCCATGATCAATGTAGCTAGTCCGGAAACATGATCAGGATGAAAATGAGTGATGATCAGATCACTGAGATCATTGTGGTCAATACCGGCATCTTTCAGGCGCATCACCGGACGGGAACTGCAGTCCACCAGGATAGAGGATTCCTCCCCCTGGAGGACAAGGAAAGTGTTTTCGTGGCCTGGATAGGCAACCGCGTTGGCAGTGCCGAGGAATATCAATTTCGCCATAAAAAATTCTCTCCCTTATCCGCCAAAAAGTGCCAGGGCAATCCGGGGCGTGATGAAAACTTCCAGGAAAGCAGCCACAACCAGTAATGGGATGACGAGGAACAGGATCAGCCGGGTCCAATCAGCCAGGGTTCTGATCCAGGCTTCGCCAATGGTGTAATCCTTATTAGGGGTCACCAATGTCAGTCCCAGGCGGATGATCAATGCCCCGGTCAGAATAATAGCAGGGATCTCAAAGATCCCATGAGGCAATACAAAACCTATCAGGAATAAACCGGGCGACAGGCCAGTCTGGCCCATGATGGCTGAAAAATAACCGATAATACTGAAGGGCAGGATCAAGGTGATAATGCCCAAAACTCCAAAAGAGAAGATTCCCAGCAAACTGTCCAGGGCAATAGCCCTCATGTTGTGGAGAAAGATGATTCCCAGGCCCTGGACTGAGAAAAACCGGATCGGGCCAAAATCCTCGATCCCGGTTACAAGTCCTTCTTCCAGGTTTCCCCAATCTAGCAACCCTGCCGGAATGGGGAAGACATCTGCCTGGGTAATACCCACAAATACCGCTCCAACGGATATCAGTAAAACCAGGACCAGGGCCCATTTAAGTTCTTTTAGAATGCCCCAGACATTCACCCGCCACCACTGCCAGGGGGAGGCCTTTTCTCCCCGGAATGCATCCCGAAAAACCTGCCAGGCCCATTTCAAATTAATTGAATCCAGCTCCTTACCCAAAAGCTCTTCCCGGTTAAAATGAGCGATACCTGTCCGGATCAGCAGCCAGGCAATTATGGCCTGGCCGAAGATCGCCCACCATAAGACCTCGTATTTGGCCCAGAACATGATCATGCTCTCCCCCACTAGCAGCAGGGCCATGGGGATGATAATAAATGAAGCGAGCAAATTTGCCGCCCTCACTGAGGTAGTCTGGGATGACACCACCACTGCGCCGCTGACCATCACCAGGGATTGCACCACAGCCAGGCCAATCACCTGGATCAATAAAGTGATATCAGGCGCCCAGCCGACCTGGCGGTAGACACCGATCAGGTAAACTGCAATGCCCAGGAAGCTGCCAATCAGGGGAGGGAACATAACTGCCATTAATTTCCCAAGATAAAGCTGGACATCCGTCAAGGGACTGCTGAGTAGGGGTTCAATGCTCCTTCTTTCTTTCTCTCCCACAAAGCTCTCAAGAGCGATCACCAGGGATACAGAGATCGGGAAAAATCCCACCACCATCAATAAAAATGGGATCAAGCGATCAGCTATGATGGGAGCGCCGTATTTTCCCACAAAATCAACTGCTTGCTGGGCAGTGAAATTCATCAGACCCGGGAAAAATACCGTCAGGATAATGATTGGAGCGATGATGCGCCAATCCCGGAATTGGTCCCGCACTTCACGGCGAGTGATGATCATGGCCTTTTTGAAATCAGTCCACATGCCCCCCTCCTTCTTTTGTGGTCTGGTTGACAGCCTGCAAATAAACCGATTCCAGGCTGCGCGGGATCTCCTCCAGTTTGACCACGGCGTAGTCAGTCGCAACCAGATTCTGGATCAGCAACGGATTGGTATGCTGGGCCTTCTCTACTCTGAAAGTAAACCAATCACTTCCTTTTTTTGTGATTTCCACATCTGAAGGCAAGGGCAGAGTTCTACCATCCAGCGGTTCTGCCAGCTGGATCCGATATTCACCCGGTCCCAGCAGTTGTTCTTTTAATTCCGCGGCTGTGCCGAAAGCTATGATCTGGCCGGTGCGAATAATTGCGATCGAATCAGCCAATTCTTCCGCTTCAGCCAGGTTATGAGTACAGACAATAATGGCACGGTCTTCCGAGCGCAGGGTTTTAATTGCATTTCTCACCAGGCGGGCGCTGGCAGGATCCATTGCCGAGGTAGGTTCATCCAATAGTAAAACGGGGGGAGAATGCAAAAGAGCTCTAGCCAGGGAAAGTTTCTGGCGCATACCCTTGGAAAATTTTCCGATGCGGCGGTCCCTGGCATCCATCAAATCGAACTTCTCCAACAGATGCAGAATTCTCTCCTCTCTCTTTCCATCTGGCATATCGTAGATCTTACCGAAAAAATCAAGGTATTCCACCATATGCATCCGGTCATACAGTCCATGGTCTTCAGTCAACACACCCACTGATCCCCGCACTTCTCCCGAATTCTCCAACACGTCATAACCCGCCACCCGGGCTGTACCACTGCTGGGCCGTAATACTGTGGTTAACATGCGCACCGTAGTTGTTTTACCAGCTCCATTGGGTCCCAGCAAAGCCAGCACCTTGCCAGCCTTCACATGCAAACTGACGCCGTCAACAGCGCAGAAATCTTTGAAGTATTTAGTGAGATTTTCAGTAACGATCATACCTGTTCATGTGCTCCAGAACTAGCTCTCTGGCGATTATAAAGCAGAATACAGGCTGTGATAACCACTGCCAACATTGCAGTTTGGTTAAGATTTATTCCTTGCCAGGTTGAAATATCCAGGCGCAGGAACTCCAATCCAACCCTTCCTAAACCGTAAAATATCATGTAAATCAGGAACAAACTGCCGGATTTGAGTTGTTTTTGATATTTTCGGCCAATCCAGAGAACGAATAACATATTCAGGAAACTCCAGATAGATTCATATAAAAACAGCGGATGATAGGTTGAAAACTCACTGAACCCGGGCATTCTATGCTGGGGGTCAATGGAAATAGCCCAGGGCAGGTCGCTCGGCAGGCCATAGACTTCCTGGTTGATGTAGTTACCCCAGCGGCCGATCGATTGGGCCAGGGCCAGTCCAGGGGATATGATGTCCAGCCACTCATTGAAGGGAGCAGATCTCTTCCTGGAATATAGCCAGAGAGCCAGACCACCGCCTGCCAATGCACCAAGGATCCCAATTCCACCTTTCCAGATTGCAATGGCTGCCAGCAAATGGGTTAAATAATAGCGGGTGGTGATACCATGCGCGACCATCGACTGCGGTGGGGATAATATATGCCAGATGCGGGCGCCCACAATACCACCAATAAAAACCCTGGGCATCGCATCGATCAGGAAATCCATCGATTTTCCTCGACTGACAGCGCGCCTCCAGGTCAAAAGCAGTCCCAATAAGAATCCCAGCATAATCAATAGGGCATAATAATGGATGGTAAAGGACCCCAGTTTAAAACCAATTGTCATTGAAATTCCCTATATGAATGAAAATGGGATAAAACAGAACCACGCCAGCTAGTAATTTTCCCCGAATTCCTCATCTGAGGAAATAAACACTTCACGTTCGATACCACTGCCTTTGGATGGGCCTACATAGCCCAGGGCTGATAATTCATCCATCAGCCGGGCAGCACGAGGATATCCAATGCGCAGTTTGCGCTGGATCAATGATGTGGATGCCCGTTGGGAATCTCGTAAGATCCGGAAAGCGTCCTTAATAAGATCATCATATTCATCCAGTTCAGCCTTCTCATCAATTGTCTTTTCCCAGGGCGGGATGATCAACTCTTCTGGTTCAAAATCAGAAATTTCCCTCCAGGATTTGATCACTCGATCTAGTTCATCCGTAGTCACCCAGCAGCCCTGGGTTCGGATGGGACTGGAAGCTTCAGGAGATAGATAAAGCATATCGCCGTTTCCGAGCAGGGATTCAGCCCCGTTCATATCCAGCACAACCCGTGAGTCTACCGAAGAAGCCACCGCGAAGGACATTCTGGCCGGGAAATTGGCTTTGATCAAACCGGTGACCACATCAGTGCTGGGGCGCTGAGTTGCGACAACCAGGTGAATGCCAACTGCCCGTGCCATCTGGGCCAGGCGTACGAGGGTGAACTCAGTTTGAGCCGGGGCCATCATCATCAAATCCGCCAGCTCGTCGATCATCACCACGATCCTCGGCATGATCTTCCCATCTTTCTTCTTTCGGATCTTATTATTATAGGTATCGATATTACGGGACCGGGTCTCGTCCAACACCTGGTAGCGGCGGTCCATCTCTCCCACTACCCAGTGCAAAACACCCAGGATGCGCTCCAAATCTGTCTCTACCTGTCCGAAAAGGTGCGGCAGTCCATTAAAACGGACCAGCTCAACCATTTTGGGATCGATCATCACCAGCTTCAGCTGTTCTGGTGTGTTGTTCATAACCAGGCAAGTAGTAATAGAGGTAATACAAACCGATTTTCCGGATCCCGTTGTGCCAGCGATCAGTAGATGGGGCATATTGGCCAGATCAGCTACAACGGGCTCGCCCGAAACATCGCTGCCCAACGCAATTGCCAGGGGGGAATCCACTTTATAAAAAGCTTCAGATTCCATCACTGAGCGCAATGTGACCAGGAACGATTTTTCATTGGGCACTTCAATGCCCACATATGATCTGCCCGGAACCGGGGCTTCTATTCTCAATTGGGTAGCAGACAAAGCCAGGGCCAGATCGTTCTTGAGAGATGTGATACGTGATACCCGGACCCGTTTCCTTTCCTCATCCGCTTCATCCTCAGCGCCATTCAGATAGCCAGGTTTAACCGCAAACTGAGTCACAGTTGGTCCAACCTGAAATCCCACCACCTGGGCTGGAATTCCAAACTCCGCCAGGGTCTTTTCAATCAGTCCTGCCGAAGTGTTAATATGCCTTTGATTGGGTTTAAATGATTTTCCGGAGATCAGCAGATCCAAAGATGGCAAATCTTGATCCCTGGGCGGTGTCTTGAGCGGTTTATCGTCCTTTACATCTACCTTAAACTGTTTCCGGAATTCCGGGGGGACTTTTTGCGTGCGTTTGGCAGGAGGAGTTTTTTCCGATTTGGCAATACCTGGAACCTTTGCGGGGAGCCCATCCAAACCCTGGTCCAAAACAGCAGGTAGAGATGGGTCCCTCATCAAATCCAGCTGTTCTTTGACTTGTTTGGTAAAACCGAATCCAATCATACCGCCAATCATCGCAAATAAGAAAGCTACTATCCCGGTCGGAATTAAACCAATTAAACTTGAGACCGCCTCTACCA
>JAGHAU010000079.1 GCA_021161345.1 Anaerolineales bacterium
CCGCTGCCAGGTACGCTGCCAGCTCCTCAGCCCGCATGAATCCTTCAGTGGATTTGTTCAGGTAGGCGTAGGCTTCTTTGTTTCCTGTAAGTAATCCGCCGATGATTGGAATAATTGTGGTCATATAAAATCGAATGATGGGTGCCAGAATATGATTGGAAGGTTTTGTGGTGTCCAGGATTGCAATTCTACCACCGGTTTTTAGGATACGATACTGATTTTTTAAGCCAACTATAATATCTCCCAGATTTCTGACCAGGAACCCGGAGATCACACCATCGAAGATTCCTTCCTGGAAAGGCAGAAGACCGGCATCAGCGGCAATCCAGTTGGGCTGGATGGGAAACTTTTTCCTTTGTCCGATGGCGAGCATCGCCAGGGTCAGGTCGGCGGCAACACAAATACAGTCTGGATACTGGCGGCCAGCTTCCAGAATGATCTGGCCGTTGCCGCTGCCAATATCCAGCAGACTGGCTGATAGGGGCAGCTCCAGCTTTTTAACAGAAAATCTCCTCCAGCGTTTATCCTGCCAGCCGGTCATCAGATGATTAACCAGGTCATACCTGGCAGCGATGCGGCTGAATAGGTCTTGCTGCTGGAGGAGTTTGTTATCCTCTTGTTGTTCGGTCATGCAGTTTAAGCTTCCTGGATTGCCAGGGCGTCCGCTTCCTGGGCGATCTTTATGCCTTTTTCTTCGTCAACCCGAGTAAGCAGCAAACCGCCGGAGATGAAGAAGACGATTAGAGATACGATTCCCAAGCGGCTATTTTGAAATAGCTGGCTGACCAGGCCGAAGACCAGCGGGCCAAACATTCCGGCAAATTTCCCACTGACGCTGAAAAAGCTGAAGAATTCAGCGGACTGCGCTTTGGGAACCATTCTTCCGTAGAGGGAACGACTCAAGGCCTGCGATCCGCCCTGGACCATTGCGACAGCAAAACCCAGAATTAGGAAATGGGTTGCGTTGCTCATAAAATAACCACCAATGGATATCAAGGCGTAAACGCCCAGAGCGAGATAGATCGATTTTTTGGTTCCGATCTTCTTTGCCAGCCAACCAAAAGCAAACGAGAATGGGATGCCGACAAATTGCACAATCAACAAAACGATTATTAAGGATGTGGAATCAATACCAATTTCGTCGCCATAGATGGTAGCCATTTTGATAATTGTGCCGATGCCATCGTTGTAAAGCCAGAATGCTATCAGGAATTTAAATAAATCCCCATATTTTTGGATTTCCTTGAAAGTGTCTGTCAATCTTTTAAAACCTGCCCGGAAGGGATTGGAATCCATTTCACCCGCGAATACCTTGCGGGGGGGTTCAGCAATATTCTTCAAGAGCGGGATTGTAAATACCAGCCACCAGATAGCCACACTGGCCAGCGAGATTCGGGTCATAAGGGCTGTCAGGTGATCGGGTGCAAACATGATCATGGCCAGATTGATAGCTAGCAGGATCCCACCTCCCACATACCCCATGGCATATCCCTTGGTTGAGATTTGATCAATATCATCTTTTTTGGCGATGTGGGGCAGCAGGGAGTCATAAAATACATTTGCACCTGCGAAACCAATATTGCCGAGAATAAATAAACTTGATGCCAATAACCAATCTCCAGTGGTTAAGAAGAACATGAAGGCTGTGGCAACAATTCCTCCCAGGGCGAAAATAGTAAGATAGCGTTTTTTATAGCCTTTGAAATCTGCCATCGCCCCCAGAATAGGACTAATGATTGCTATTAACAACAATGCGATTGAGTTTGTATAGGCCCAGTAAGAAGTAATTTGATTTCCGGTTAAGGTCGGTTCAGCAATAGCTCGATAATAAATTGGCAGTATGGCTGCCATGATGGTGGTAGCGAAAGCCGAGTTTGCCCAGTCATACATCGCCCAGGCATTTATAATCTTCTTGTATTTTTTATCTTCCATTCAATCCTCCGGAGGGTAGGTGCAAATTACTCAATATTATACGATAGAACAATCCCTGCCGATGAAAGTTACAACCAATTGCCCGGTTGACTTCTGTGTCCTAAAGGACTGATATTAGAAATATATAAATAGAAAGCGCCTATTCTGTGAGAGAGTTGACGGGGTTTGGCCGTCATGCTATGATTAAAGAGGAATTATTTATTGGCTCTGCCAAATGAATTACCCGGACTTATTTTGCCATTATTTTTTTGTTATCTGCCATTATGATTATTTATCGGAATATCAGGATTAAAAAACAGGCAGTCTAACTCTTTTCTGGCATTTTATTTTCTCTCATGAATGGGATTCGTTTGGCGAGCACATCGATATTGTGGTCGCTATTTTTATTTTGGGAGGGGAATTATGAGCTTTGATTTTATTTCTCGCATCGTAGGTATGATCGTTTTTGGTTTGCTGGGGGGATACTTTGGCGTTGATCTGGCCAATGTAACCACTATCACATTAGAAGAAGGTGCAGTTATCTTCGGATTGGTCGGGGCGTTATTTGGTTTGGTGATTACACCCTTGATAACCACTCGGCCGGTTTCATCCTTGCGTACCTTGCTGAATCGGCTGGAATCCAGAACGCTGGGATCGGGCCTGATCGGCCTGTTCATCGGCCTGGTTATCGCGGCATTGCTGTCAATACCTTTATCCAAGCTTCCATCATTCCTGGGGGAAGTGTTCCCATTTATCGGGGTTCTGTTATTTGGTTATATTGGTGTGGCGGTATTTGTCTCCAGGCGCAATGATATCTTTTCCCTGTTCAGCGGCCGAATTTTTCCCCAGTCGGAACGGGACGGCGGCAGCGGTGAGCCGGAAAGGGTCATCCTGGTGGATACCAGTGTGATCATTGACGGCAGGATCGCCGATATCGCCCAGACCGGGTTCCTGGTAGGTGAGCTGTTGATCCCTCGTTTTGTGTTGGATGAGCTGCAGCATATTGCCGATTCTGCCGATGGACTCAGGCGCCAGCGCGGCCGGCGCGGAATGGAAATCCTGGCAGATCTGCAGGAATCCAAGACCATCCCGGTCCGCATCAGTGATATAGATGTGGAAGGCACCCGGGAAGTGGACAGTAAATTGGTCATTCTGGCAAGGCAATTAAGCTGTCCGATCCTGACCAATGACTATAATCTCAACCGGGTCGCTGAAATTCAAGGTGTGCCGGTTTTGAACATCAATGAGCTGGCTAATTCTGTTAAAGCTGTCTTGCTTCCGGGTGAGGTCGTTGAAGTTAAGATCATCCAGGAAGGCAAGGAACGTGGTCAGGGTGTTGGTTATCTGTCAGACGGCACCATGGTTGTAGTGGAAGATGGCAAGAACCATATGAATGAAGACGTCTTATCTACGGTTACAAAGGTGCTGCAAACTGCGGCAGGACGGATGATCTTTGCCAAGCCGAACGAGGTCTAGCATCCAATCAGGGATACATCATGGAAATCAAAATTTACAATACCTTATCTAGAAAAAAAGAGCCGTTTAAGACACTTGAACCGGGCAAAGTGTCCATGTATGTCTGCGGCCCCACTGTTTATGATAAAGCCCATGTTGGACATGCCATGTCCGCCCTGGTGTTTGACATCGTCCGACGCTACCTGGAGTACCGCGGATTCGAGGTCAAGCATGTGACCAACTACACTGATGTGGATGATAAGATCATCCAGCGGGCGATGGTGGAAGGCGTGGATTCGATGGAAATCGCCCAGCGCTATATTGATGAATTCGATCAGCACCTGAAGGATCTCAATATCCTCCCTGCCTCCGAGTATCCCCGGGCTACCGAGAAAATGCCCCAAATCATTGAAGGTGTAGCGGATCTGGTAGATAAAGGGTTCGCCTATCCCAAAGAGGGGGATGTGTATTACCGGGTAAACAAATTCCCCGGATATGGAAAATTGTCCGGCAGAAAAATCGATGATATGGAAGCTGGCTTCCGGATCGATGTCGATCAGCGCAAGGAACATCCCATGGATTTTGCTCTCTGGAAGGGGGCAAAACCGGGAGAACCCAGCTGGCCCAGCCCGTGGGGAAACGGCCGTCCGGGATGGCATATTGAGTGCTCAGTGATGAGCCATGCCTGCCTTGGGGAACAGATCGATATCCACGGCGGCGGCAATGACCTGATCTTCCCTCATCATGAAAACGAGATTGCCCAGAGTGAAGCCATGTTCGGGAAGCAGTTCGCTACCTACTGGATGCATAACGGAATGATGCAACTTTCCGGTGCCAAGATGTCCAAGTCGGTTGGCAACCTGGTCACAATTGACAGTTTCCTGGAGAAACATGAAGCCGCTGCATTGCGGATGATGATCTTGAATTCCAGCTACCGCAGCCCGCTGACTTTCAACGAAGAGACCATAGAACATGCTCAAAAGGCGCTGAAGCGATTGAGATCTGCCCTGCGGCCGGCCCTGCCAAAAGATGGTTGGGGCAGCGCTGCCAAATTAGAAGATCAATCTGTCAAGGCGAAGGAGTCATTCCTGGCTGCCATGGATGATGACTTCAATACTGCCAATGCGATGGGACATCTATTTGATTTTGTGAAAACCATTAATCAGGCCCGCGATGAAGGCGCTGATCAGGAGTCTCTCGCTAAAGCGCAAGCTCTGTTAAATGAGTTGGTTGGAGTGCTTGGATTGGATCTTTCCGTGCCAGAAGTACAGGGTGGAGAAGCAGAAGCTTTTATCGACCTGCTGATTGAGATCCGGAAAAAATTCCGGGAGGAAAAACTCTGGGAGCTTTCGGACCTGGTGCGTGATAAGCTGGAAGAGCTGAATGTCAGCCTGGAAGACACAGCCCAGGGTACAACCTGGCATTGGAAATAATCAGAACCATTTTGTGGAGTTAATCTCCCTGGATATATTAATGAAAGAATGGATTTGGGGTAAAAACCCGGTATATGAAGTTTTAAGAGCAGGGCGGCGAAAAGCCTACCAGCTCAGGATAGCCGAGGGACTGCAGACAGAGGGACGACTGGGGGAGATCCTCCGCCTGGCAAAAGATTCTTCGATTCCGGTTACCCGGGTCATCCGTGAAACGCTGCAGGGAATTAACAGCCATCATCAGGGCATAGCAGTTCAGGTAGATGAGTTCAAATACGTGGACCTGAAATCGAGCCTGGAGGGAGCTCGGAAGCTTAATGAAACTCCCTTGATCCTGCTTCTGGATACGCTGAAGGATCCCCAAAACCTGGGCACGCTGATCCGTACAGCTGAACTGGTAGGTGTGCACGGGTTGGTGCTGCCATTCCGCCGGACAGCCACGGTTACCCCTGCAGTGGTGAACGCATCGTCAGGGGCAAGTGAACATTTGAACATCAGCCAGGCCAACCTTTCCCAGACTTTAACATTCTTAAAGGAAGAAGGGCTCTGGGTAGTGGGATTGGAAGGCGGCACCGAAGCCCAACCTCCGGACAAGGTAGATCTGAGTGGGCCGTTGGCCGTAGTTGTGGGCAGCGAAGCGGAAGGTATGCGTCGGTTGGTGAAGGATTCCTGTGATTTTCTGCTGCAGCTCCCCATGCGCGGCAAAATTGATTCACTCAACGCTGCAGTGGCGGGATCGGTGGCGCTGTATTTGGTCTGGCAGGCAAGGGGTTTCCAGGGGGCGCTGGACTGATTGGAAGTATTGACGATAGCCCTGAAAGCTGATAAGATTTTGCTCTGTCGACGACACTAGCTATGCACTTGCCTCGCTTATTTCCATCTGATATAATGCCTTGGCTGGAATGGGGAAAAGATGGCACTTATGCCGACGTAGCTCAATCGGTAGAGCAGTCGTTTTGTAAGCGACAGGTCATGGGTTCGAGTCCCATCGTCGGCTCCTATTATTGAGCCCGGCTCGGTAATAACAATTGAATATCTGGGCGGATACCGAAGTGGCCAAACGGGGCTGACTGTAAATCAGCTGGCATACGCCTACGGAGGTTCGAATCCTTCTCCGCCCACCTTGACTGCGAGCTGCAGAAGTTTTGAACTTCTGGAGCTTAAGGTTGTGTGAGAAGCCAGCCCTCGTAGCTCAGGGGTAGAGCGCATTCTTGGTAAGAATGAGGTCATGGGTTCAATTCCCATCGGGGGCTCTGGTAATGACACAAGAATCCTTTTTGAACATGTATTTCAAGGAGAGGAATTATGGCGAAAGAGCATTATGAACGAACGAAACCGCACGTGAATGTGGGCACTATGGGCCACATTGACCACGGGAAGACAACCTTAACAGCGGCTATTACCAAAGTAGCGGCATTGCAGGGTTATGGTGACTTCATGGCGTTTGATCAGATCGATAAAGCGCCGGAAGAGAAAGAGCGCGGGATCACGATCAGTATTTCCCATGTGGAATACGAGACCGAGGCCC
>JAGHAU010000280.1 GCA_021161345.1 Anaerolineales bacterium
ATTAAAACAGGTTCGTGTCTTCATCACCTTGATGCTGCTGGGTGGTCTGATAGTTTGGCAGCTACCAGGATTACTAAACAAAGTTGGCGGAAAAGTTGAAAAAGAAGTTATGCCTTCCCTGGGTTGGGGTCTAGTTAGTATCATGGTGGTCTACCTGGGCGCTTTCCTGGTTGGTGGGCTGATACTCGCGGGGGCGATCTTCTTTGGTGTTGTGACTCTCGGTGAACTTTCTAGGGTTATTTTGACAGTTGGTTTTTCCAGCCTGAGTTTGATCGTGGCAGGATTTGGACTGCTAGTTTCCTATGGCAGCAAACTTGTAGTGTCCTACCTGGTAGGCAAGCTGTTGATCAAATGGTTGGCACCAAAATATGCAGATCAACCCATCTGGCCCATGCTGGTTGGTGTAGCCCTCTACACGTTCCTGCGTGCTATTCCATTTATCGGTCTGGTGATTGGTGTCACAGCAACACTTATCGGTATTGGCGCGATGTGGCTGACCTACAGGGATCAGGGAAAACCAGAATCTGTTGAAGCTCAAACAGCTTCCCTTGAACAATAAGCCTCAACAAACAATGAATAAAAAAGCCTGGATTTTTCTCCAGGCTTTTTTATTTAATATTTTCTGTTTTCATTCCCCCATGATTTGGACCACCAGCTTCCGCTGTCTGGGCCGATTATCAAAATCGACCAAGATGATAGATTGCCACGTTCCCAGGGTCATCATTCCCTCACAAAAGGGCACCGTCAGGGACGGTTTTACAAGCGCAGCCCGGGCATGACTATGCCCATTGCCATCCCCCCAACGCAAATTATGGGCATAGTCCCTCTCTGGATCAATGATCTCGTCGAATAAACGCTGCAAGTCCTGGACACAACCAGTTTCGTATTCCAGGGTGGTGATCCCACTGGTTGCAGAAGGTGTGAAGATCGTAACCATACCATCCCCCAACCCACTATCCTCAACGCAGTTTTGGACAGCGTCGGTAATATTTAATACAGCGCCATTTCCGTCTGTTTCCAGCTGGATGTATTTTGTAACAACAGCCATAATTCAAGTCCTAGGCCAGCTCCAAGTAGCGGCTGATCTCCCAGTCAGTTACCCGGGTTCGGTATTCTTCCACTTCCGCCCATTTTGCCCTGCTGAACACGTCACAGATCACCGGGCCAAGGGCCGATTTGATAACATCATTGCTTTCAAATTGACGCATGGCTTCTGCCAGTGAACCCGGAAGGGACTCGATCTTTCTTTCTTCCCTTTCCTCTTTTGTCAGGTTCCAGATATTGAGGTTATTCAAAGGTTCCGGGCAAACCAGGTCGTTGTCAATTCCATCCAGACCAGCAGCGAGCATGGCAGCAAAGGCCAGGTAAGGATTAGCCGATGGATCTGGGCAGCGCAACTCCAGGCGCACGGATTTATTACGGCCAGGCGTGTATCTAGGCAAGCGAATTAAAGCAGATCTATTGGTCTGAGCCCAACCAATGTATATTGGTGCTTCGTAGCCAGGCACCAATCGTTTATATGAATTAGCTGTTGGCGCCAGCACTGCCGACATGCTCCGAGCATGCTTAAGCTGTCCTGCCATGAACTTGTACGCCATCTCAGACAGATGATGCTCATCATGCCCATCAAAGAACAGGTTGTCACCATCTTTACTGAAGATAGATTGATGGGCATGCATACCTGATCCATTGACGCCATAGATAGGTTTTGGCATGAATGAAGCGACCAGGTCATATTTCGCCGCAATCGCCTTGACTGTATATTTCATAGTGATCACATTATCAGCAGCTCGTAAGGCGTCTCCATAACGGAAATCGATCTCATGCTGACCGCGAGCGACCTCGTGATGTCCCATTTCTACATCCAACCCCATTTCGATCAAGGCGTGCATCAATTCATTCCGGACCAGAGTAGCATCATCCCGGGCGGAGAAGTCAAAATAACCACCCACATCATAAGGTACAGGATGTGTATCCTCAGAGCCATTGCGCTTGAAAAGGAAGAATTCTGGTTCCGGACCAATGTTAAATACCCAACCGTTTTCATCAATGATTTTGAGGATCTTTTTAAGAACTCCCCGCGGGTCCCCTTCAAATGGATTGCCATCAGGTTTATAGATATCACAGAACACTCTGGCCCGTCGGTATTCATCAGGGCTCCAGGGAAGGACAGCATAGGTTTCAGGGTTCAACACCAGACGCATATCACTTTCCTGGACCCGGGCAAATCCCTCAACCGAAGATCCGTCAAACCATACACCATCCTCCAGGGCACTGGGCAGACGTTCGGTAGTGATATCAACACTCTTTACTGAACCTGTGACGTCTGAAAACTGCAAAGATATGAATTTAACATCATCTTCTTTTATCCGTAAAATCAACTCTTTATTATCCATTACTCCTCCTCGACGGTATAAATACAACCCTGAAAAAGTGCCAGTCTTAAACAAGGAAAAATTTAAAAGAAAAACAGCACGACTGGGCGTGCTGTTGAATAAGCAATAGGAATTTCAGCATACCCTTCCCTGTTTAACGATCAGAGTTACTTAATAAATATATAACTCCAAGCCAATAAAGTGATTTTGTCCCACCTATCACCAGGTGGTTTTGAATCCCCTTTTTTCCGGGAAGGATAAGGCAGCCCATGGCGGGGCTGCAGAGGCATCCGCTGATCATTCGATTTTCTCTGCAAAACTCCGCAGATTAACATTCCCCTCGCGGGGAGGACCTCCACCTCGTCACCTCAAATAAATGAGGCTCAGTCGCTATTATCCTTGATATTCAGTTTTTAAGCTTCTGGGCTGATTTTAGCAGGGGATAACCCTCTCGTCAAGAGCGAGGTCAACACATCCTGAATTTGACTAATCAACACTAGAAACAAGAATATTATCTACCAGATACTATAATTCTTATCGATGAATTATGGTTAAACTTTACAGTTCCCAGACTAACAGATATAATCTCCTCATTAATGGGGGTGGTTGAGTCCCGGTGGGCTCCCCGGTCTTCAAAATCGGTGGCGGGTCGTTATGCGAGCCGCGGTGGGTTCGACTCCCATTCACTCCCGCTCTTCTCATCTTTGACCTAAATCTTATGGATCAGAACGGATCAGTGGCTGAAGAGCCGTTACAGGTTGAAAATATCTCTCAATTGGTTGCTGAAATCCTAGAAATCGATCATTTCATTCTTGGAGCTAATAAGGATGATTTCCTGATCCGTTTCAGGGGAAAGTTAACCCGTCCATCAGAAGAAGCCCACCATCACCTGAGCTCCTCACTGACATCCCATCAAGTCACTCCCTGGTTCCGCTCGGTAGAGGATCAGGTCGAGGTGACCCTCAGGAAAACCATCTCACGAGCGGAACCACCCAACCAGCGCATCAACTACCTGTTATTCCTGATAACATTTGCCAGCATTCTTTTCGCTGGCATTTTGACGGTTTATGATGGCCCCCAGACAATGAATATCGGTTTGATCTGGGCTAACTCAAGAGTCCGCCTGGGACAGGCCATTGCTTTTGCTATCAGTTTATTCAGCATCCTGACTGCCCATGAATTCGGTCATTATTTTGCTGCCAGATACCACAAAACCAAAGTGACCTTGCCCTTTTTTATTCCCTTTCCATTCAGTCCGTTTGGGACCATGGGTGCATTTATTCAGCTCCTGGAACCTCCCAGGAACAAAAAAGTACTGCTGGATATCGGCCTGGCTGGACCACTGGCAGGACTTCTTGTCACCATCCCAGTTCTGATTATTGGGTTATCTTTATCAGTTGTGGAAAAGATACCGGTTTTACTGCCAGAACATTTTGGATTTGAAGGAAATTCCCTGTTTTATCTGGGAATGAAATACCTTATTCACGGAGCCTGGCTACCTGAGCCGACCTCATTCGATGGTTTAGCACCATTTTTCTACTGGGTGCGGTATTTCTTCACAGGATACCCAATCCCAAGAGGGGGTCTGGATGTGATCATCCACCCGGTTGCCTGGGCTGGTTGGGCTGGTCTACTGGTTACATCCCTGAACCTGATTCCTGCCGGACAGTTTGATGGGGGACATTTGATCTACAGTCTCTATGGCAAAAGGCTGAAATGGCTCCGTCCTTTGATCGTGGCTATTTTGGTGATCCTGGGGTTTTTATGGTCTGGTTGGTGGTTGTGGGCTTTTATGATCCTGCTGTTAGGCAATCGTTATGCGGAACCCCTGGATGAAATTACAGAACTAGACCCCAGAAGAAAGCTCATCGCCAGGATCGGGTTGGTTATCTTCTTTCTGATCTTCATGCCCGTCCCACTGATCACAATCTAGCCCCAAATAAAAAAAACAATCCGGAATGGATTGCTTCTATAGACCTTGATCTTTGCTGAGATCAGTTTTCTTTAACCTCTGCCTTGTCTTCCTTCTTGGTTTTTTTCTCCGGCTCCCCAACCTGGCTGGATTCACTTTTATGGTCCTCAGAATGCCTTGATTCCGTTCCCGATGGTGACCGATTATCTGTAGAGTAAAATCCTGATCCCTTAAATACAATACCTACAGGCAAGTAGACTTTTCTCAATGTCTCTGTCTGGCATTCAGGACAAACCTTTAACGGCTCATCCGAGAATTTTTGTTTGCGGTCGAACTGAACGCCGCAATTATCACATCTATATGTATAAATAGGCATAATCTATCCAGTTGATCGCCATATAACAACGATCGATTTTCCACCGAGAATTATAGTACTCCCAAACACTAATAGCAAGGGATATTGATCCATCTCAACCCTTTCTTATAAAGAATATATCTATGTTGGCTTTCTGTCCTGGATCAGGGGGTTGGGGTGAGGGTTGGTGTAATAAACGGCGTTAAAGTTTCTGTGGAAGTCGGCGTTTCAGTCGCGGTTGGAGTGATCGTTGCTGTATAGGTTGAAGTCGGTGTCAGGGTGGGTGTGAATGTATATGTAGGGCTGGGAGTTGCCGTCGGAAGCAATTTTTCTACAGCTATATATTCCCATTCATCTGGTACGTATGCCAGTGGAAGGCTGATTAGGTTGCGCCAATCAGCTACCGATTTATCGAAGCTGCCCAATTCCTCATAAGCCAACGCCCGCCAGTAATAAACATGGGCCAGATCGACTTCATCCTGGGCCAGTTCTTTCGCAATATTCAGGTATACCATGGAAAAAGTAAATTGCTGGTTTTCAAAGAGGACTTTCCCCAAGAAAAGGGTTGCATCAAAATCATCCCGATCCAAATTCCTGGCCATAAAAGCATCGCTGACAGCCTGTTCGTATTGGCCTAGTTCTGCATAGATCTTCCCCCTAGTTTGATACATATCCAGGTCCTCTCCTCCCATAGACTCCGCCCTATCCAAAAGCTCAATAGCGTCATTCAAGTCATTTCCTGTCAGGTATACGGCTTTTCCGAGAGAGTAATAGAATACCCAGGTTTTTTGAGGATCATATGGCTCATAACGCGTTAGCAATTCCAGGGCCTGGACAGGTTTTCCGGTTTCAAGGCTCACTCGCCCATAAACCAAATAAGATGGCACATAGTTAATGTCATACAACAGAGCGGACATGATTGACTTTTCCGCTTCCGGATAATCTTTCAATTCCAGCAAGGCTTCAGCTCTATAATAATGGGCTAAAGGAGATTCAGGTAAAAACAGAATACCCTGGGAAGCATCTTCATAAGCAAGCTGGTATGATCCCTGCTCAAGATAATACTTTGCTCGGGCAAGATTAACCTCGCCAAACGCAGGATCCAGAAGCAAGGTTTGGTCAAGATCGATTTTGATATCATATGTAGGGTCCAGCACTTTTGTGATCAACGCCCTGCCATAATAGGCTGGGGCAAATGCCGGGTCCAGGAATAAAGCCCGGTTGTACTTCTCTAATGCTTCGTTATATCTGCCCAGATTCCGCAAAGCCTCGCCAACCAGAAAGACAATATCGGGTGTTTCCAGCTGTCCTTCGGTTTGTAGCATGTAGGTCAGCATGGTTTCAAAATCGCCCTTGCTGTAAGCATCCAGAGCAGTTTGGTATGTACCGTATCCCGGATGCGGTGTTAACAC
>JAGHAU010000286.1 GCA_021161345.1 Anaerolineales bacterium
ATTTTATACTGGCTTCAACTGCTTCCGCTCCGCTATTCGAAAGGAAAAAACTGTCAATCGATCCCGGAGTAATTGCGTTTAACTTTTCAACCAGCCTCACCGATACCGGAGGGATAACGATATTCATCTGTCCGAAAATCAAGGATTCGCTTTGGTCCTGAATCGCCTTGACAATTCGTGGGTGGCAATGACCGGTATTCGTTACACCAATCCCACTTGTGAAATCCATATATCGGTTTCCTGCCGAATCATATAGATGTATGCCTTCAGCGCGTTCAGGTTGGATCTCGGTCAAATGGGTCCAGACAGGAGATAGATGTTTGAGTGTTTCTTTCATAGGCAGTTTTCTCCTCAGATTGTCGATCGACTAGCCCGCAGCTTGGGCTTTTTTGTGAATGAGATTTAACTCTTTTTGTACATCAGCATCAAGAGGTAAAGGTTTATGCGTTTTCAAGATCTGATCGACCTTCTCCCTGGCTTCGTCCAGGATACCTTTTCGCCCTGCTCTATTCCAGGCTTGTTCAGTGCTGTGCACACCCAGTTCTGGAATGAACCATTCCCCGGAGCGTATATTCTTAACGGTGGATTTCTCTCCCAGGAAATGTCCGCCCGGACCCACTTTCTGAATGACCTCATCCAGCCAGGCCTCAGCATGAGTTGGAATGCCGCGGTAAGCTTGTCTGCTCATCCGGAAGAGCTCAACATCAATCATCAACTGCTCCAGGCTGAGGATCATTGAGCCTCCCAATAAACCGGGGCCCACCAAAAAATCAGGCCAGGACAATGTTCCGATCACTGAGGACATGGCCCGTTCATAGCCAGCCTGGATTCCAGGAACGTAGGTATCTGTTCCCCCACCTCCACCTAAGGCAGGTAATCCATAGTAACGACTCATTTCAGTCGCTGCAGCACTGAGCAAAGCATTTTCAATCGCTCCGGAGCTGTACATACCAGTGCGGGGATTCATAACTGCCAATGCAGGAGCATAGATAAATGGAGTGCCTGGATCAAATGCCTGGACCAGGCATAACATGGCCAACACTTCACAGTTTCCCTGGATAACCATCGAGATCATATTGCCTGGTCCGGTTCCTCCCATCAAGGGCATGGGCATGACCGCGATCGGGATTTGATATCCCTTGGTTGCCAGATAGGCATCCGTATACTCGCCCTCGATTATTAAAGGGGATTGAGGGCAGACAAGAAATGAATAGGGATTGTTTTTCTTGATTGTTTCCTTATCGCCGAATACAGTCTGGAGAATCTCCAACAACCAGGCACTTTCTGCGGGTGTTGCAGAGCCATCCTGGACATGTTTTGAGAAATTTTTGAAAATCTGGATCCAATGAAGTATCGTATTGGGCAAAGATTCCTCAACATCGCTCTGGTCCACCATCCCCCAGTAAGCGCCAAAATCATCAAGGGCATCAATGATCAGGGTGGCATCAAGCCAGTCCGAATAGGTAGAGGGTCGCTTTTCACGAGTCCTGTGATCAATAACTTCTATTCCTGAACCATCGATGAGTAATGAACAATTACCTTCATTCATACCCAGATCCCAACCCGGCCTCCTTGCACCAAGGGAGAATTTTTTTGGTGCTGCCTGGAGGGATTCTTCCAGCAATTTACGAGGGATCCGGGCAATCTTGATGTTCTCATCGATCTCTGCACCAGCTTTCTTCAGGTAATCTCGCCCCAGATCCGTCTCTACTCTAACCCCTGTTTCTTCCAGGATCTTGATCGTTTTTTCATGAACCATGGCCCGATCCAAACCTGAAAGGACACGCATATATGTTTCCATGAATTATCCTTCCCCACTAAGTTCCTTTTCCGCAGCCTTGACGATCTTTCTCAACTCTTTTTGCTGAGCATCACTGAGCGGTTCTGGATGATGATTTTCAAGGATCCAATCCGTCTTCTCCCTGGCGACCTCAAGAACATCACGGTACTCTCCGTCTTTCGCAGGCACATGCATCACTTCAGAAAAATCAAGCTTTCGGAAATATTCCCTGGTATGGCGCTCCCTGAGGAAATGCCCCCGGGGTCCGACAGCATCGATCACATCCAGCGCCATATAGTCAGGTGATGTATCTAACTCAGCCAAATCAGCTCTAACGGCATGATATAGCTCAGCATCAAGGACCAGCGCTTCTGGGACCAAAAGGGTGCTGCCCCGCAGCAGCCCCATGCCGCTTCCCGTTTCTCCCCCACACAAGGCACATAACAAGGAAGTTTTACCACCGCCGCTGCCAAATTCCCAACCCAGGGAATGGGCACCAGAGCCGAATGACCCTGCCAGGGTAGGAACTCCCCACATATGGGCCAACTCAACGCCCATAGCATAGACATAACTATCTAGACCGTAATAAGCTCCTGTGTGAGGATGGGTCATTCCCGGCATATGTGAGTAATAGACAGGCGCACCGGGATAAGCCATTTGAATTAACACGATCGCGGAAATGATCTCCGCGTCTCCCAGGACAATGGTGCCTGCAATGGTAGCTGGTGCAGTTGACCCGGTGTTGGGCATGGACATAAATCCCACGGGGATCTCCGCTTCAGCTGCCACCAGGGATGCATCCATAGCTGCCTCATCCATCGCCAGAGGGGCGATGGTGCAGATCAACAAGGACAACGGGGAATTGTTTTTTAATCGTTCTTCAGATCCAGCAACAACCCGGGCCATTTCAATTGCATGGCGAGTGGTTATCTCTTCCACTATCGTCGGGGTTTGGACATGTTTGAGGGTGTTATTGAAGGAAGCTTCCAGCTCATGAAGAGATGGAGCAATGGGATGATCCTGGGCGCTTACCATCGGCCAATAAAAACTGATACTGGATAGGTAATCAGCTACGCGAGCAGATTTGGCGACATCATCCTTAATGGAGGAGCGAAGCTCTCTGGTTTTGTAATCGACGGTTTTTGTGCCGGTCCCATCGGTGGCTTCATAGGTAACTGGTTTTGAGAGGTCCAGATCAAAGGCTTCCGTTCTTCCTCCCATAGTGTAATAACGGGGCACCGTGGAAAGGGCCTTCATGATCACATCTTCTGAAAGCTTTACAATCTGGTTCTCAAAATCTACCTGAGCGCCATTCTCAGCATAGATCTTCAATGCCCGCTCCGAGGGGCATTTAAATCCGGTTTTTTTCAGGATCTGGAGCGTGCCTGATCTGAACTGATCCAGTTTTTTATCAGTCAAAATACGAATCTTATAGGAAGGAATCAGGGGTTGGATGGGGGGTGTGGGGTTCGACATAGGCTATTCCCTTGTTATTTCTAACAAAACTAATCTGAATAAAGCTTTAAAAGATCTTGATAACTATCAACTCTCCGGTCGCGATAGGGGAAAGAGGAAAAAATTTTAGTCTCGTTTACCTGTTCCAGGTCAACTGAACAGATCAGGATCTCTTCCTTGTCTTTTGATGCTTCTTTGATGATCACTCCATCGGGGTCCGCGACAAAACTTTGGCCCCAGAAGTTGATGCCGCTTTCACCATTTGGACCTACGCCGCTGGTTTGGCCTGGATGATAGGAAAGATCAAGTTCAAAACCAACCCGATTTACCGCGGCTAAAAAACAGGCGTTGGCAACCGCATGGCCCTGCTGAACGGTTTTCCAGGCGCTGTCATATGTGGTTCCTTCTTCAGCTCGCGAAAACCCAATTGCGGTCGGAATAAAAATGATCTCAGCCCCCTGGAGGCCTAATAAGCGAGCAGCCTCGGGAAACCATTGGTCCCAGCAGATCAAGACCCCGATTTTCCCGAATTTTGTATCAAAGACCTTATATCCCAGATCTCCCGGAGTGAAGTAATACTTCTCATAATAGTGGGGGTCATCAGGGATATGCATTTTGCGGTATTTGCCCAGAAAACTTCCATCTGCATCAAAAACAGTGGTTGTATTGTGATAAATACCAGGGGCTCGCTTTTCAAAAAGACTGGCGATCAGGACGATCTTTAAATCGGATGCCAACTCACTCAGTTTTTTAATGGTTGGGTTTTTCTCATCAATAACTTCTGCCAGATCAAAATGATCCGGATTTTCTACCTGGCAAAAATAGGGGGATTTGAACAACTCCTGGGTGCAAATGATCTGGGCTCCATTGCCAGCAGCTTCCTTAATGTGAAGGATTGCCTTATCGAAGTTGGCCTTATTATCTTCCTGACATTTCATCTGTATCAAGCCCAGGTTAACTTTTCTTTCCATAATGAGATCCCCTATTCCCTTTTTCCGCTTTCTGGCTGCTGTTGGGTCACACAGTGCATCATTCCGCCCCGTTCAGCAGTGGCCCAGGCCGGAATACCAACAATATCTCGGCCAGGGAAATGCTCTGCAATAATGGTTTTTGCCGTTGAATCCATCACGTCACCATAGACAGGAACCAATACAACTTCATTAGCAATATAGAAATTCAAATAGGTCGTCAGGGAGGTTTTATTTTCAAAGGGAAGGCGGGTTGTATCAACCAGCGTTGAATACATCTTGTTATTTGGTTTTAACAGAGGCACCAGGGTCAATTTCTTTCCGTTCTCCAGGTGAGCATTCTCCAATTCCTCTCGATGTTTTTTCAGATAGGGGTAATAAGGGTTGGTGTCATCGTCGGTCCACAAGTACATTACTGTGGATTCATCCACAAAGCGAGCACATCCATCCACGTGCATATCGGTATCACTTCCTACCGCGTCACAGAACTCTCTTGTTGCTCCGGACAACCAGATGATGTTATCAACACCCAGATATTCTTTAACTACCTGTTCAATCTCTGCTGGATCCTTGCCCGGATTGCGGTTTGGATTGATGATCGAACTCCGGGTAGCGATCAGCGATCCCTGGCCGTTTACCTCGATTCCCCCGCCCTCTAGCGTGAGCGGGGCGTTGAACAAATCCAGCTCACTGAGTTTGGCAACATTCTCAGCGACATTTCTGTCTTTCAGGTAGGGGTAGCGTTCACCCCAGCCATTGAAGTCCCAGGTAGAAACTGCCAGATCTCCCTGATCATTCACAAGGAAGATAGGTCCGCAATCCCTCACCCAGACATCATCATTGGAAATGATCCTGATATCCAGATTCTTTTCTGAGAATCCAAAATATCTTATCTGGTGATCCAGGTGTTCTCTTCTCGCTTGATCTGGCACGATAATATGTACCACTTCAAATTGCTGAAGGACTCGGGTCATCTCCAACCAGAGATGTTCCAGGTGCAATTGGGAGTCTTTATGAGTGTCCTCGTGAGGCCAGATCAGCCAGGTCCCCTCATGGGGTTCCCATTCAGCTGGCATTCTGTAGCCAAGTTCTTTAGGTGTTAATAAGCTCACAGATCACTTCCTTGTTTGAAGTTTTTCAGCTTCTTTATCAGCTGCTGCCAGAATATTATCCAGCTCCATAAGTTTGTCTTCTGGTAAGGGCTCCGGATGATGCGTTTCATTGATCTTGTTAAACTCTTGCAGTGCCACCTCACGGGATGGCCTGCGATCACCACTGAGGTAGATCTCACCAGTTATCGGGCTTAATGGGAAATCACGAATATGCTTCCTGGTGTGTTTTTCTCTTAGGAAATGGGATCCCGGACCAACGGATTTGATCACATCGAGAGCCAGATCAGCTTCTGTAAATTCAATCGCCTGGTAGGACTTGTATACTTCATAACACAATTCGTGGTCAAGGATGATCTGCTCAGGATAAAGCAGCATGGATCCATCCAGCATGCCCAGGTAGCCGCAAATCTCTCCGCCCCCTGTCGGTATGGAGGCTGCCCCCATACCTGTAGCACTGCCAGAATACCATCCGATTTCCCTGGCGTCCGAACTTGTACCTCCCCCACCCAATACAGGCACATTCCAGTTATGTCCGATCTGAACTGTCATGCTTCCGAAGGGATAATCAATACTGGTTACATATCCACCAGTACGGGGGTGCATCAATGAGACTTCAATGGAGTGAAAGACCGGCGCACCAGGGTAAGCAAGTTGAATCAGAACCATGGCGCTTATAACCTCAGCATCGGCTGATACCAAAGCGCCCCAGGGTGTTGCGGGAGCGGTGGAACCCATGGTCGGCATGGCCATAAAACTCATCGGTATGCCGGCTTCAGCATAAACAAGAGCTGAATCGATGCCGTGTTCATCGTGAGCAAGTGGGGCAATACCGCAGATATTGGCGCAGATCGGGGGACGTTTCCTTCTTTCATCATCGCTTCCAGAGACAACTGTAGCCATCTCTACCAGAAACTTCGCCAACTCTGGGAAGACTGTGGTACCACCCCGCACATGTTTGAGTGTATTGGTCAATCCGGCATGGCATTCATGCAGTGGGGCAGTCATCCCATGATCCTGGGCGCTGACCAGAGGCCAGAAAAAACCAATCAGGGGAAGGGCATCGCAAATCCGGGCCATGCGGGCCACATCTTCTTTTCGGGAATCCCTTTCCTGGCGGGTTTCCAGGTCGATCACTCTGGTGCCGCAGCCGTCGGTCGACAGGTAGGAATGATTTCCATCCAGTAGCAGGTCGAAACGCTCTTCCCTACCGCCTAAAATGAAGGATCGGGGTGCTGTCTTGAGTGCTTTATCAACCAGACCGGGTTTCAATTTTACGATCTGAGTATCCCAATCCACTTCCGCTCCGTGGTCGGAGAAGATGTTGAGGGCTCTTTTTGATGGGAATTTCACACCAACATCTTTTAGAATCTGATAAGTACCAGCTTTGAGAACATCAAGTTGTGCCTGTGATAAAACCTCTCGTTTGTTTTTGGTCGGGAAGGCAAGGATATCTGGAGTATTTGATGTCATATTAAAATCCTTATTGGCTGTAGAATCGCCATGGTCAACTATTGAGTTCTTTATCTGCCGTTTTTAAAATCCTATCAATTTCTTTTTGGACATCTTCATCTGGTGGTTCTGGATGATGATTGTCCAGGATCCACTGGACCCTTTCCCGAGCGTATTCACTCGGATCGCGATACTTGCCCGATTTATCAAGCTGATGGATTACTCCCCTCACCATTGAGGTCCTCATATTTTTTCGGGTATGCTTCTGGCTCAAAAAGTGCCCCCCGGGTTTGACTGTAGCGATAACATCAACCGCCAGGGTATCGGGATTTACATCCATATCCAATAAGGAGAAACGTGCCGAATGATAGATATCATCATCCAGGATAAAGGACTCAGGGTACAGAGTTGTATATGTATCTCGTAGTCCGATGCCCGTCACGATCTCAGCCCCTGCCAATGCTACCAGCAAAGGATCCGTGGCTATTTCAGCCGCGGATCTCCAGCTGTCCGGTTCTGAGGCTTCTGTACCAAACGCGCCACCTAAGGAAGGCATTCCCCAATGATGGGCGATTTCTACTGGGGCATACCGGGCCCGAGAATCCAGAGGATATCCGACATAAGCAGCCGTGCGGGGATCTGCCCAGGCATGGAATATTGAATGAAAAACCGGTGTTCCGGGATTGGCCAACTGCATTAATACCGTAGCGCTGATCACCTCTGCGTCTCCAACGGCTAAGGCACCGGCGTATGTTGCCGGGGCTGTCGTTCCCATTGTGGGCATTGACATGACTACGATCGGGATCCCCTTTTCACCAAGGATCAGGGCGCCTTCTATGGCTTCTTTATCCTGTACGAGGGGAGCGATTGTACAAACGATCAGAGAAATGGGAGGACGGTTTCTTAATTCCTCCTCACTACCCCTCAAAACTGTAGCCATTTCAACACCATACCGGCAGATCTTTTCTCCCATCATGGTGACACTCTGATAGTGTTTGGTGTTGTTCCGCCAGGTAACATCGATTTCGTGTAGAGGCGAGGTTAACCCGCAGTCCTGGGCGCTGACCATGGTCCAGCTGAATGCCATGGATGATAGATAATCATTGATCCGCGCTGCCATTCCAACATCTTTTTTTGTAGAGGCCCGTTTTTCTCCGGTTTTAAAATCAACCACATTATGGCCACAGCCATCGTTAGTAAAATAGGAAACCCCGTCTTGCAGAATAAGATCAAATTCTGGATTGCGAGCGCCCAGTGTAAAATAGCGGGGCACTTTACCCATCGCTCTGATCACCAAATCTCGGGGAATCTTCACAATCCGGGAATCCCGATCGACAATCGCCCCATGTTCAGTAAAGATATCAAGGGCTTTATCTGATGGAAACTGCACGCCTGTGTTTTCCAGGATTTGAAAAGTTGCCTCCTGGAGATCTTTGAGCTGTTGCCCATCCAGGAAACTCAATTTCCGGGATGTCCGCATAGGCTCAATCGGGGGTCTATCCATTTACTTTCTCCTAGACCGGCGCATCCATCAACCGGAAAGCGATATCGACGGCTGAGATGGCGTCTTCAGCATATCCATCAGCGCCGATTTCCTGAGCGTATCTATCGGTCACGGGAGCACCGCCAACCATTATTTTCACTTTATTCTTCAATCCAGCACTTTCAAGAGCTTCAACTAGTTTTTTCTGCTGAAGCATAGTGGTGGTCAGAAGGGCAGAGGCACCTACAATATCTGCACCATGCTCTTTAATGGCTTTTACAAAAGCCTCTACTGACTGATTAGCACCAATATCCACAACCTTGAATCCATTGGCTGTCAGCATTGTACCTACCAGGGTTTTACCGATCTCATGCAAGTCTCCTTCAACAGTTCCAAGAATGACCATACCTACCACATCAAGTTTTTGACCACCGACCAGGGCTGGTTCAAGGATTTCCAGGGCAGCCTTCATGGCGTCAGCGCCGATGATCAATTCCGGCAGGTAGTATTCCCCGGTTGAGAATAGCTCACCAACTTTCTGGATCCCCGGCACTAATCCCTTATTAATGCATTCTAATGGATCAAGGTTGGCTTCCAGGGCTTCTTTGGCAATCGCCTCTGCATCTTCAGGCTCACCATCAACCACTGCAGCCATCAATTTCTTATAAAATTCTTCTGACATATCTGTCTCCTTGTCTAATAATTTTCTTTAATACCATTCTTGATAAACTAATTCTCAAATTCAAAATCTGGGATATAGTTTCGTACAATTCGTTCCAGCTCCCCTTCCACTTTGGCTGGCAGACTGGCTGGCTGATGAGAGTCCAGGATCTCCTTGGCTTTTTGATTACAGATATGATC
>JAGHAU010000263.1 GCA_021161345.1 Anaerolineales bacterium
AGAATCTTGCGGTTAAGGTTGATCTTGGCTTCTTTCAATCCGTAGATCAAGCGGCTGTAAGTCAATCCGTTGATGCGGGAAGCTGCGTTGATTCGGGTGATCCAGAGCCGGCGCAGATCTCGTTTCCTTGTCCGTCTGTCCCGGTACTCATACCAGAGAGCTTTCAACATGGCTTCATTGGCTCGGCGGTAAAGTTTACTGCGCGTGCCATAATTTCCTTTCGCCATCTTGAGGATCTTCTTGTGCCGACGTCGACGATTCGTTCCTGTTTTTACTCGTGCCATTCTTTACTCTCCTGCAAACCCCTGAGCGCCGGTTGCCTTTTGGCACCTGTTGCCGCACTCAGCAGCTGCGATACTTGGTTTTTACAGCCCGGTTAATATACCATATCAAACTTGATTTGCAAACCCAGATAGGCGCGGATTTTGGCTGTAAGAAAACCGCGTGAAAAATCTCTGGGAAACCTGATTAATAGGAGTTTTATTCTTTTGCGGGGGCTAATACCATTAGCATGGAATAACCTTCCCGGGAAGGCCTTTGCTCCACCACGCCGACATCGCTCAGCTCTGCAGCGATCTGTTCCAGCATCTTAAAAGCAATCTCAGGGTAATGAGACTCCCGGCCCCTGAATTGGACCCGGACATTCACCTTTTTGTTGCTTTCAAGCCACTTTCTGGCGTCACGGACCTTAAAGTTCAGATGATGGTCAGTGGTTTTTGGCCGCAGGCGAATTTCCTTCACTTCCACGATCTTCTGTGTTTTACGGGCCTTTTGGCGCTTTTTTTCCTGTTCGTAGAGGAATTTGCCCATATCCATCACTTTGCATACAGGTGGCTTGGCATTGGGCGCAACTTCTACCAGGTCCATTTCAGCATCCCTGGCAATTTGTCGGGCTTCTTCTATTGGTACTACTCCAATATTTTCCCCTGTGGGGTCAATAAGGCGAACCTCGGGTACTCTGATTCGATCATTCGCCCGGAATTTAATGTTTCCTATTAGTTTCTCCTTTTTTAATTCCAGTTAGACTTCAATAATACCATTATTTAGGGGATAGCGTCAACGGAAAGCAGGGGGCAGAGAGGTAATACTCGCTCTCTGCCCCCTTTGATCTAGATCTGGGCGTGGGTTCTGATCTCCTCAAGCATACGTTTCATGAGCTCATCAATACTGATGGGATCCAGCTGGGCGCCAGAACGTAAGCGGGGGGCAACAGTGCCGGCTTCCTGCTCGCGATCACCGACGACCAGCATGTAAGGGGTCTTCAACTTTTCAGCATCGCGGATTTTCGCGCCCATCCTGTCACTGCTGTCATCCACTTTAATGCGCAGGCCTTCCGCTCTCATCTTTTCAGCCGCGGCGTGGACGTAATCCAGGTTGCGATCTGTGATTGGGATCAGTACGGCGTGGGTAGGGGACAGCCAAAGCGGGAATGCCCCACCGTAGTGTTCCACCAATACACCCATGAAGCGTTCAATGGATCCCAATAAGGCCCTGTGGATCATATAAGGCCGATGCTGTTTGCCATCTTCACCAACATAATTGAGATCAAACCGATCCGGCAGGTTGAAATCAAACTGGATCGTGCTCAGCTGCCATTCCCGGTCCAGTGCGTCGATCATTTTTAGATCGATCTTGGGCCCGTAAAAAGCGGCTCCGCCTTCATCTATGTCGTAGGGCAGTTCTGCTCGGTCCAGGGCTCCCCGCAGAGCTTCGGTAGCTGCATCCCAGCGATCGACATCGCCAGCTGACTTGTCTGGATTCCTTGTAGCCAGGTAGGCATGGAAATCTTCCATTCCGAAACCGCGCAGGATATGGAGGCAAAAATTCAGAACCTTGTCGATCTCTTCCGGCATCTGTTCGGGGCTGCAAAAGATATGGGCGTCATCTTGCGTGAACCCGCGTACCCGCATCATTCCGTGTAAAACCCCGCTGCGTTCATAGCGATAAACAGTGCCCCATTCTGCCCAGCGTAAAGGCAGATCTCGGTAGCTGTGCAGTGAGTTCTTGTAGATCATGATGTGGAAGGGGCAGTTCATCGGTTTCAGATAATAAGATTCCTGGTCGATATCGAGCGCGGAATACATATTCTCTTCATACCAGGTTAAGTGACCGCTGGTCTCCCACAGCTGGGCTTTTCCGATATGGGGCGTAGAGACAAAATCATAACCATTTTTGAGATGCTCTTCCTGGCAGTATTGTTCTGCTTTGTAGCGGATATATGCTCCATTAGGATGCCAGAGCACTAAACCACTGCCAACGTCCGGGTTAGTGCTGTAAAGATCAAGTTCCTTTCCAAGCCTGCGGTGGTCGCGCCGTTTTGCTTCCTCTAGTTTTTCAAGGTAGGCGTCCAGATCGTCTTTTGTTTCCCAGGCGGTTCCATAAATGCGTTGGAGCATGGGATTGTGCTCATCGCCGCGCCAATATGCTCCTGCCACGCTCAGCAATTTTATTGCTTTGGAATTGATCAGCTTGGTGCTTTCGACATGCGGTCCCCGGCACAGATCCTCAAAATCGTCGTGGGTATAGGTTGAAATGACGGTTTCTTCATCCAGCGGTTCGCCGTATTCATCCAGCCCGCCGGCTTCCAACCCGTCGATCAAATCCAGCTTATAAGGTTGATCCTTAAAGAGCTCCCGGGCTTCATCAGCGGAAAGCTCGCGGCGTACAAACCCATGATCCCCAGAGAGGACCTTCCGCATCTTGCCTTCGATATGTTCCAGATCTTCCGGGGTTAATGGTCTGGGTAGATCAAAATCGTAATAAAATCCATCTGCAATCGGCGGCCCAATTGCGATCTTGGCTTTGCCTTCTGGGAAGATATCCCGCACTGCCTGGGCCATGACATGGGCTGTTGAATGCCGGATCTTCCATAACTCAGAACCTAGATAATCGTCTTTTGCCATAATGTACCTCCATTAAAATAAAAACCCCTGCCTGCTGGGGCAAGAGTTTCTCGCGGTTCCACCCAGATTTAAGTCCCAGTCTGTGATTCAGGACCCATCTCATTGGGCCAGTAACGTGGCCAAACGTGTCGCCTTACTATCTGTAGATTTCAGGGACCCGCTCGCGGGGGGTTTTCGAAGACTGTCTTTCAAGAAAGCTCTCAATCTGTGGCTTTCGTTCCCTGTTGAAGACTTGAACCTCTACTCGTCCCGGTCAACGCGTTAACTTATTGCTGGATATTATAGCGTCTTTTTTTGGAAAATCAAGTTTACCGAGTTAACCTTTCATTTGATCCATATATTCTTTGATCTCTGGAACGGTGGTTAATTTTTCATAAAAGAAGTTGTTGACTATGTTGATCACTTCATCGCGGGCAGCTTCAACGGTGCGGGGGAGAGTTTCTCCTTGATGTTGTTCTTCCAGTGCATCCCTGAGATTGAGGAGGTGCTGAACAACAATAACCTCTTCATCGCCTTCCAGCGTCCGGACCACTTCGAGGATCAGACTATCTGCCTGGGATTGGACTACGTCCGCGGTTATGCTTGATCCCACCTGGCTGCATTCTTCCATGGTGCGGATCAGTGCCCATACTTGATACAGCATTGATGACGGTTCGTCAAACAGCTCCCTTATAATAGCCGCCTCGTTATAGCGTCCTGTCAGGCGAAAGATATTGTACATGCGCTTTGCGGCCTTGCCATAGTTTATATTCTTTGTGATGTATTTATTAACTTCTTTTTCGAGCTGTTCAATGTATTCTTCCAGGGCGTCAGCAGACACGTGCTGGGATAGTTTGGAAAATATTGGGATGGATTCTTCATCCAGGTAGATTTCCTGGAAATAGGGATCAAGAAAGCCGTCCAGTGGTGTGATCGCCCCATCTGGGGCTTCCCAGGTAACATCCAGCATATTACTGACATTTACCAATTCATCCCGTACAGGATCTCCAACGATCCAATCAAGTTTGCACCAACCAGGATCAAGTGCAATTTCAGGCCAGTTAATCTCAATCGGATTACCATCCAGAGAACTGGCTTTGATCTTTCCTGCCATTACTTGCTCGGGAGTCCAGGATATAGAACTTCCGGCAGGATATTTGTGGCTATCAATCATGACATCCTCTGGGAAGGATCCAAAACGTACTTCCATCAGGTGGTAAGTAGGACCGGATCGTGTTTGAATTGCCTTCTCTCTAATTAGGCGGGCAAGCTCGTCGCAGGCTTCAGTCCTGGTACTTGTCAGGATATTAATCCGTTCAAAATAATCTGCATCCCCGGGATAAATCTGGATCTTGGATTGAGCCGCTGATCCCGAGAGGGCCAAGGCGGTTTCAACTTTTCCTGGAATATCCAAAAACTCAACCAGCCGGCCAACTTTTCTGAAATGGGCCAGGTCTTTGGTGCTGAAATCCAACATGGATATTTTGTGGCCAAATACACCTGTGCGATCGTCAAAGACGATATCCTCTTCATTTTTGGAGGCATGGATGGCATTCAGCCATTCCAGGGCTGCGGATTCGTCCAGCTCAATACCCAGTCGTTTAGCCGATTTGATCAAATGTCCGATATTTTGATCTGGGCTGTTGGTTTTATCCGACATTGTATGAGCTCCTTCATGATAACTGAGTGAAAGATACAGGAAAAAGAAAAAAGCACAACGAAATATTACTTTGTTGTGCTTCTATTCTACCTTGATGTCCAGGTTGGTAATCATTTATCCAGGAGGTTCACATTCTCCAATGAAGAACTCATATTCCGGACAAGTGCTGCCGTCATTGAATGTACAGATTGCTCCATCCTCGCCTTCCCGGATGTTATAACCTTGTCTTTGGCAGTAAGTCCATTCGATGGAACAACCGCCAGCAAGGAATTCCCATTCCTCACACTCTGCGCCGTTTGGCATGACGCAGATACCCTCAGTGCCGCCATCAGTATCCCGGAGCTCTAATTCATACCCCATCTCCTGGCAGTAAAACGACGCCGGGTTAGGGACGCCAATGAAGGCATCTTCTTTACCTTCAATAAACGGTGTTGGGACGATTTCTTCCCCGCCTTTGCAGCCAGATAGTACAAAGACGCCGATCAAGATCAAAGTGATAATCAGATAAGGTCTGGTTTTCCTGACCATAAGAACTCCTTGTAAGAATTTGTGCTGTAAAAATTATATCCTAAACTTATGAGAGCTTGGCTAGTCAGATAGGTGATGACCAGGTAAACGATCCCGTTAGTGATATTTATAGTCTTTTCGGAGAGCCTATGACTTACAGAATGGATAAGATTTTCTGGATCCCATTCCAAGGGACAGTAAAAGGAAAAGCGGATATGTTTGTGTTGAGCTGGGGATTGATGTGATCCGGGCAAACGTCCTTGTTTGATAATGACCCGGGAAGATAATAAATCACTCCTCGCAACTAATTATCTACAGTTACGTTATATACTGGCCCTCGGAAACCTCATAGATTTAGGTCTTGACAAGCGGGTTTCCTATGCTATGATATGAGCATAACCCGATAGAGTGGGTAAAGAGAATAACCCGAATAAGTGAGAAAGAGGAGTAATAATGCCAAATCCAGATGCCATCGTCCTGCCAGAAGTGAACACCATCGCAGTCCGGCTTGACCCGGCGCAAACTTTTATCAACAGCATGGTGTTGATCCGCAGAAGTGAGGATCTTTCAGGATTGAACCCCTGGATCTATGAAACTGCGGCGGCACTTTCTGAAGAACAGAAGACTCGGCATAGCCTGGTCATTATTGGATTTCATTATGCAGTGCTTCCGACCAGATATTGGAAAGATACACCTTCTTATTTGGCCTATATGGAAAAATCTGACCCCATAAAACTTCGGGATCAGTTACTGGACTTTTACATCAATTATGAATGCAGTGAAATGGATGCGGACATACCGGATGTTGACATAGATACTTTACTGGCAGATAAGGAATTTTTCTTAGATTACCTGGTAAAGAAGTTTACAACGGAATATATTGACCACGAAATTGAAAGCAAAGCCTTTGATCTGCTGAATGATCCGCCGGAAATGAAACGGCAGATAGTTTCCCACCTGAATTTCATGTGGGAGGAATATTATAAAGAAGAGTGGCAAAGAATTAAGCCCATGCTTGATGATGCGGTGATGGCCTTTAATCAGGTCGATTTCAACAATATGAGCCGGGGGGAAATCGCCAAATACATTATCGGAAGAGATGTTGATGCAGATTTCTTTGAGTATGTCGGTGAGAATGAGCAGATTATATTTGTGCCCAGTGCTCATAATGGACCTTATTTGGGAAAGTTCGACTACAAGAATTCCCACGGCGTGATCTTCGGCGCCCGTCTTCCTGAAGACACCGAGATGCACGCGCCGGACCTGAGCAGAAATGAGATCACCGTCCGGCTTAGCGCTCTGGCAGATGACCTGAGACTGAATATCCTGAAAGTGATTGCAGAAGAAGGAGAAATGAAGTCCCAGGAAATCATGGATAAATTGGAAATGAGCCAGTCCGCAGCCTCAAGGCACTTGAAACAGCTCAGCGCCACTGGTTATTTGACTGAAAGACGCTGCTCGGGAGCGAAGTGTTATGCGCTCAATGAAGAACGGGTCCAGGATACTTTGCGGGCAGTAGGGGCATTTTTATTGTGTGAGTAGATACCCATTGGAGGTGGAATATGGAGAACTTAAAAAGATAAACATCAACGTAACAAGTAGATTGAAAGTGTCAAATTGAAAAACAAAAACGCTAATAGGAGAAATAAAATGAATGACTGGACCTGGAATACATATTACGTAGAAACTAAAAGGCGAGAAGATGAGATCGCCCAAGCAACGCAGGATCGTTATATTCGATCTGTAGAACAAGCATGTGAAACAAGATTTACAAAGCTAAGCATTCGGATGTTAGATGTGGTCGGTTCGAAACTGGTTGAATGGGGATCCCAATTGCAGTGCCGCTGCGCTGAATTGACAATGACCAGCTCAAAACGCGCCATCTGATGAAGATCAGATACAAAAAAAGAAAATATCCTCTTAGCTAAACCGGAGCATCCAACAGGTGCTCTGGTTTTTTTATTCTTGTTCTTGTGATTTTGGTCCATGTTGTGTTCCCAGACCCGATACGATATAATCCCCCAATTAGTCAAATCAATAGGGAGCAATAATGGATTCGTCAGCAAGCATTATCATCACCGCAGCCCTGGTTTTTTATTCTGTGGGCGTTTGGAGTGAACGCATTCAGGGGCGATTGAAACCCTGGCATCTGGTCTTTTTTGTCATGGGTTTGATCTGTGATACCTGGGGGACTGGCATGATGCTCAGTTTTGTGGGCGGGTTAACGTTTGATGTTCATGGCATTTCTGGTTTATTGGCCATTATCCTGATGTTCATCCATGCTGTTTGGGCTTTGGTAGTTTTGATCAAAAAAGATGAAAAGACAATCATCAACTTTCATAAATTCAGCGTATTAGTCTGGTTTATCTGGCTGATTCCCTACTTTAGCCCCATGTTCTTTAGCCTGGCTGGCTAAGGGAGAAATGATGATTTGGTTGAAAATTGCGATTGCGCTATTTGTTATTCTCGAGATTAGTAATATTATGATCCTATATTTTATGCCGGATTCTAAATTGGCAAATGCCATGGGTTATTTTAAGGCCTGGGAGAAATCGAAGAACGATCCCGATGTCCATGCAATGGTGAAATACCTGGTCAATTGGGTCGCAGGAACAAAATTGATCTTTATTCTATTATTGATCGTTTTCCTGGTTCGGGGAGATGCCCAAACCCTTCCTTTTGTGGGAGTAGCAATGACCTTATCGATCGCCACCTTTTTCTGGCGTTTATTTCCCAGCATGAAAGATATGGACCAGAATGATCAGATTGACCCCAAGGGTTATTCTAAAACGCTGAGATGGATGATTTTGGGGATGGTTATCCTGTTTGTTGGGGCAACGATTCTTTCATTTATTTAATGACCAAAGAATCCTCCGTAACTTTATATGATCAATGGCGTTATCTTAGATATCCTTATTCATATCACGTACAACCTAAGGAGAAAATAATGAGATTATCACCCCCGACCAAAACCACTTTCTGGCTTTCAGTATTATTTGCTTTATTAGGAATAATCGGGCGCTACTTAGATCTCCCTATCCTTTCCGACTATTATTTCTACTCTATATTGCTTGCTTATATTGTTTTATTCTTTGGTACGGTTTTGAAGAATTTTTAGCAGTTTTTCTAGCTCCTTTTTGTGAAGCCCCGGTGAAAGCCGGGGCTTCTTGATTCAATAGCAGAGGTTGGCCCCCAACCCGGATGAGTTTATTACGTATAATAAGATATGATTTGAAAGTAATAAACACGAGAGATGTCTAATAAGCTTTGTTCAACTGATTTTTGCACAGGATGGGATTAATTTCAATCTGGTTAAGCATCTGTGAGGAAACGAGGACAATATGAAAATCACTGTACTTAATGGAAATCCCAACCCATCGAATTTTGATAGATATCTGGAAAACCTTAGATCCAGTCTGGAAGATAAAGGTCATTTTGTGACTCAGCTCGACCTGCGGGAGATGGGGCTGAAATACTGCACTGGGTGTTTTGACTGCTGGACAAAAACGCCCGGGATCTGTGATTCGGATCAAGCTTCCTATGAGATGGGGCGGGCAGTGATCAACTCGGATTTCACCCTCTGGGCTTCTCCGCTGAAGATGGGATTTCCCAGTGCCACACTGAAGATGGGTTTTGATAAACTTCTGCCGCTGATCCATCCCTATATGGTTGTGGATCAAGGTGAAGCCCATCACCTGAAACGTTATGAAAAATATCCCCGGGTAGGATTGTTGGTAGAGCGGGAAGAGGATACAACAGACCATGATCTTAAGATCATCACCGACCTCTTTTCCAGGACAGCGCTGAATTTTAAAACCAGGCTTGAATTTATGGAAACGACAGACCTGGATGTGAGAGACCTCAGTAATAAAATCATTACTCCCAGAGTAGGCCCGCATTTATATCAGAAAAAACCAGCTCCTATTCCCGGTGAAAAAATCTCACCGCCTGAAAGAATGACTGTATTTAACGGTTCTCCTAGGGGCAAAAAGGGCAATACGCCGATTATGCTGGATGAATTGATGAAAGGGTTTGGGCGAGATTACGAAATCCATCATCTGATCATGGTGAAGGGCCTTGAGGACCAGGTTGAAGCTTTCAGAGATGCTGATTGTGTTTGGTTGGGATTTCCTTTGTACACAGACGGGATGCCAGCCGTGGTGAAGACATTCATCGAGGCCTTGGAGCCTTTCAAAGGAAGAGAGAATAATCCCCCTCTTGGATTCCTGGTCCAATCCGGTTTCCCAGAAGGATTGCACTCGCGCTATGTGGAGCGCTACCTCTCAAATCTGGCGGCAATACTTGATGCTCCTTATCTGGGCACGATCGTCAAGGGCAACGGTGAAGGCACCCGCATCATGCCAGCTGAAATGAATCAAAAGCTATTTAAAAACCTAGAAATACTCGGAAAGGGTTTAGCGGAAAATGGAGAGCTGGATCCAGAAGTTCTTCTATCAGTCGCGAAGCCAGAACGCTACCCGCTCATTCTTGGCCCGTTATTTAGGGCTTTCCTGAAGACTAAAATGTCCCACCGTTATTTTGATAACATGCTGGAAGAAAATGAGGCTTATGAACGGAGAAATGATAGACCATTATTAGAATAGGATTGTAATTAGGAAATATGAATTTGGCGAAGCGGGCGGTTTTCTCAGTTCCCCGTTTTTGTGTTTGCAATACCTTTGAATGAGGTATTATTATGGAGAATGTAATTTTATTGGGAGCATTTATCCGATTATGAAACGTCTTCAATTTCTACCTGTGATACTCTTAGCTGGATCCCTGGCTGTGTTGGGGATCATGTTTGGAATCCGTATGGTTGGCAACCAGCGCCAGGCTGCTGCCATTATCCAGACTCAGGCCGCAGTAGCAGCCCAGATCACGCCAACGGCGACTATCACAAAAACCCCGCTGCCGTCTAATACACCTACGCTTGCGCCAACCGAAGTTTTACCAACTTCTACTGTGACCCCGTTCCCAACAGCAACCCCGAAACCCGGCGAAGTGATTGAGGATGGATGCCTTGAGGCCGCTTTTATCACGGATGTTACTATTCCTGACAAGACAGAATTAGATGCGGATCACAAGTTTATAAAAACTTGGCGACTGCAAAATACCGGCACCTGTACCTGGACCACCCAGTTCAAGTTGGTTTTTCATTCCGGAACTAAAATGAACAGCCCCGACGAAACCTATGCCATCATTCTTCCCGTAGAACCGGGAAAGATGATCGATGTTTCAGTGACGTTAAGGGCTCCTGTGACTGCAGGCACTTATAAGGGGTATTGGAATCTGGAAGACCAGTATGGAAACCCTTTTGGTTTAGGTCGGGCCGGAATACCATTTTACGCAGAAATTGTTGTGGTTGAATAACAGGCCCCGGGATTGAGAGAAATTAATTACAAAGCTCCCCCTTAGGGGAGCTTTTTTTGAACCTACGTCCTGTTGGAACTAACCGCATAATTTTAAAGAACCTCGATCACATCCAGCTTGATCAATTCATCCACGATATTCTGGATTTCCATGGAATATTCTTCGTCTAGGGCGGTTTTATCCATGATATCCGAGATCGTCATTGGCCTGGCCTGGGGGAATGGTAGATGGAAGAGGAATTTTCCCTGGGGAGTGGTCAGGCTGATCTTATGCTCCTGGCGTTCCCGACCTCCTCCTTCCCAAATAGTTACTGCGCTGAAGCAGTCGCCGCTTTTTGCTACGGAGAAGTTCGCTCCGTTTTCTTTCATTTCCCGGACCAGCCGGGACAATCCCTCACCTGGATTTTCCTTTTCATAGACTGATAAGTCGAGTTTCAGGTCAATCATCGATTGGATCAGCGTATACCGGAAGTAGGGTCTTTTCTTCTCAAAGACTTCGTCCTTTTTTGTGATCTCTAATTCTGTAAGATTATCCAGAAAATCCTGGGCTGTCTTGATATGCAGGCTCAGACGCGAGGCTGCCTCCGACGCTGAGATATCCTGATAGTTCACAAGCAGTTTGAAAAAATCTTCTGCATAGTCTTTAGATAATATGGCCCCTAACAGGGCAACATTTTCAAAATTCATCATGGCTTCCTCATTAAGCGAATGGATTTAATCGCAGTGCGTTCATGCGGTCGATGATTTTAGAGTCTTGGCCTTTTTGGGACAGCTCGAGGAACTCGCTGAAGACGTCTCCCAGGGACTGGCAGATCTGATCAAAATCCAAATCCATCTTGAAAAGTAGGTAATCCTTTTCAGTGATGTTGACTGTGATATTGCCGTCGTAATCCAATGCCACCCAGGTATCTTCCTGGTAGTCTTTCTTTATTCCAAACAAGTAGGGAAGGTCATTGCCTGGCAGGGTCAGCACAAAAACTACCCGGTTTTCTTCCTTGAAAGGGAAGGCGATCAGATTTTTTGACATAAAATCAACAAAACGGATCATCTCGGTTTTGCTGACGGGCACCTGGCCTGCCGGCCGTGGGCGGGCTGTGAAACTATCACCAATATCTTCTACGGGCATAGCTGCCAACTCAAAGATTTCTTCTCCCCGCCAACGCAGCCTTCTATTGAATGCCTGATAGGCAACAACCATCAATAGCGCGTACATAATAACCATGAGAATGGGAAGCATGCCAACATTGTTTTTATCTTCAATGACTGGTGGTACACTGATGAAAACCAGCCCGGCAAAAATCTGGAATAAGGTTACTGCCAGGTAGCCGTTATTGCGGGTTTTCAGGAAAGTTACAATAGGAAATGTCGAAGCAAGGAAATAGATACCACCTAATGTGTAAAATGCAGGTCCTGGCCCAAACAGACCAAAGACACTGAAGAATATTCCCAATGACAGGAATGGAAACCAGATCGATTTCAAGATATTTTGTGTTTTAGTCTTTCTCTCAAAAAACATAGTGCACCTCGTCGTCTAAAGGATTATATACTTCAATATGAATGAAGTATAACAAATAGATACTATAAATCAATAGTACTGAAGTAGGGTTTTAACT
>JAGHAU010000116.1 GCA_021161345.1 Anaerolineales bacterium
ACTTTCAACCGCACAGATCGTATTATATATTCTCTGGCTGGTTGGGGATCCAGAGCCTCAATACCAATTGATCACCGGCATCATCTCCGGGTTCATCGGATTATTTGTGGGCGGGTGGATCACCACCCGTGTGATGAAATCCAAAGATGTCTGGTTCTCAGCTTTTAACGGTTATCTTGTGGGCGGCGTCAGTGCGTATTATCTATTGGGATTAAAACCGATCACTTTGGCTGTATCAGTATTGTGCTTTGTATTTGCTGGCCTGGGGGGATATGCGGCATTAAAAAAGGATAAACCTGAAGAGCCAGAGCTGGAACGGGTTTAAATGGGGTCAATACTATTTGAATAATGCCCTCCAACTCTAAAAAACATCTTTGGATCTACCTGGGACTTAGTTTTGCCATCTCTTGGGCAATCTGGATCCCTGTCGCATTGACCAGGGAAGATTACCAAAGCTCCCCCTATTTGTTGGCTGCAGCATTGGTGGGGGCATTCGGACCTGGTCTGGCTGCAATCATCATAAATTATCTGAACAGGGACCTGGATCAGATCACTGATTTCCGGCAGCGGATCTACGATTACAAACGCCTTAGGCCGGCCTGGTACCTGATCATTTTGACTCTCTGGCCCGTTCTGCACGGTTTAGCTATCGGGATTACTACCCTATTGGGCCAGCCAGTCCCGGAATCAGGTTTTCTGGCAGAGCTCCTCTCCCAACCCAACACCATTCCACTGTTAGTCTTTCTCTATTTGCTCCAAGCTGGTGTGGAGGAGTTAGGATGGCGGGGTTATCTCCAGGAAAAATTAGGCCAGAATATGGAACCGGCTCCCAGCTCCTTACTGGTCGGTCTCATCCATGCTTTTTGGCATTTACCTCTTTTCTGGATGGTGGGAACCAATCAAATCGAAATGGGTTTTGGGATCGATTCCCTGATCTTTATCGCTTTCGTGATCAGTTCTTCAATTTTTTCCGCCTGGTGTTATTATGGGAACCAGCGCAGCATCATGGCCGCCACCCTTTTGCACACCACCAGCAACCTTAGTTTTGATATCTTTGCCTACTCCCCAGGCACTACAAAACATCTCGTCTTTGTCCTGTTAGCAGTTCTCGGAGCAGTGTTGATAATCATCAATTTTCAGATCAAGGCCAGAAAAACCCAGCCCTCGCGGAAACTTCTTCCCCATAATTCCGTATATATTTAAGAGAGATCATCAATCCCACTTTTCTCTCCTATTAACTTGACCACCGATCACCTTCAATCCATAATATATGGAAGGGATCACTAAATTTAAGGAGTACAAAAAAATGACAGAAGAAACCAAAACCCCCAAACAGGATCATGTACCCCAGGAAGCGAAGGATCATTTCGGCACGGCTAAAGAAGAGTTCAAAAAAGGACTCGATGCCATGTTCCCCCCCACAGTAAAAGAACACAGACAGGCAGCTCAACAGGAAGTCCTGAAAGGACTGCGCAGCCTGATCGATGCTGCCCTGGATAAATTTGACGAAGAGGAAGTGTAATCCTCTGCCGCCCAATTTACCGGAAGAGAATTACCAGCAGAGGGATTAAAGCGCTTCCAAGCAGAATAAATCCTGGCAGTGAGAATCCTGCCAGGACCAACTGCATTCCACCAATGAACAAAGCTGCAAATAGAACCGCCCCAGTTAAACCCTGGAGGTTCTTTTCGATATTCGCCAGATGACCCTCAAGCCCGGGTGCCTGAACCCGGAGCTCTCCTCTTTCAACCTGATCCAACATTCCATCCAATCGGCGCGGCAGACTGATCAGCGATCTCAGCAAGACTTCGATCTCCCCCCACCACATATCCCAATTTCCTGTTAATTCTGATTTCACCAGATCTTCTGCATAAGGGCGGATATTCTCCCAAACATTAAATCCGGGATCCAGTCCTGTACACATGCCAGATAGGATAGCAACTGTCCGCCCCAGAAGTAAAAGATCCTGGGGAATCTGGAATGGCATATCATACATCAGGTCCCGAAATTCATCTGCAAAAGCCATCATTTCTTTGTGGTCGATATCCTGCAGTTCAGACATGCTTTTACCCCAAAAACGTTCAAAAGCTTTTTCCTCAGCCTGTTCAATCAAATCCAGGTCTGCGCCCGGTAATAAGAAATCCAGCTTCTCGTAGGCTTTTACTATTCTGCTGGCATCCTGAGTGCCTACCGCAATCACCATTTCCCTCAAACCATCCATGGCACTGGCAGGTACCTGGCCAACCATACCAAAATCCACAAAAGCCAGCTGCCAGGCGCCGGTTGGTGATTTTTCTGGCGGGATCACAAAAAGGTTCCCGGGGTGGGGATCCGCATGGAAGAATTCTTCCTCAAAGATCTGTTCCATATAGCTGGCAAAGAGCCTCAAAGCGACCTCATTCAAATCCACGCCGGCTTCCTTGATCTCTCTGTAGTTGGTGATCTTGATGGCGTACACGTCTTCAAGAACCAAAACCCGCTGCTTTGTTTTGACCCAGATCACCCTGGGCACTTTGATCTCGGGATTTGATTTGTAAATCTCCCAGAAACGCTCGGCGTTTTTTCCCTCATTGATATAGTCGATTTCCTGCCCCAGGATAGTCGAAAATTCATCCATCAGGGCTGGCAAATCGACCCGGTTTCGAATCGGTTTATAACGTTCCAACCAGCCGGCGACAATCCGGAATGCAGACAGATCAACATCTATTATGGCTTCAATATCAGGCCGCTGGATTTTAACAACCACCTTTGTGATATCTTCCGCTCCTTCCACTGCCAGCGAATCTTCTGGTCTAAGAACCGCCCGATGAACCTGTCCCAGGGAAGCCGAAGCCAGGGGAATCTCCTCAAATTCTGCAAAACTCTCTTCCAAGGTTTGCCCTAATTCCTTTTCAGCCAGCTTGCGGATTCGCCGGAAATCTTCCTCCGGCACCTGGTCCTGGAGCCCGCTGAGCTCCTCGGTTACATCTGCTGGCAGCACATCCACTCTGGCAGACAGGAATTGGCCGACTTTGATCAACACGCCACCCATCTCGACTGCCAGGTTGCGGTAGCGTTTGGCGGCATCAAGAATGCGCGCATCGCGGCCTTTTTCAGAGATTTTCCTCAGTCCTATCTTAGACAGAAAGATATCCAAGAAGGCAATCTTGATAACTACCCGGGCAAAAAAGAACAGGATCCTGCGGTATCGTTTCTTAAACATATAAAGAGATTATATCAAGCACTACAAGCTGGAAGTTAAGATAATTGCAACAAATCAGATCAGATGCCATATATCCTACAGGAAATTTCTTCTCCTCCTTATAAAGGTCTGACTATGAAGCCCGCTTCCTTTCCGTTTATCGCCACGAAGAAAATAGCTGGCGCATGATCCTGGACACTTCAGTGCCAGAACAAAATACCGATTAAAACTTACTCGTCCTGTCACATATTCCTTCCAAATAGTATAATAATCTCAGAAGTCCCAGTCTCCACCATGTTGATCAAGGAGAAGAAATGTCCAAATTAAAAGACGGCTGTGTCAAGCCTGTCGTGGGCCCTATCATGGAAGAAACTGAAGGATCTTCCAGTGCGAGCCCAGGCATCATCCAGGAGGTAAAAAAAATGGTTGCAAAAGTTGGCAAAGAGGCCATAGATTTTGAGGCCAGTGCATTTGTTGCCGGTGAAGGGTTTAAACCCGTTAGACTCTCCGATTACAAAGGCAAATGGATCGTGATCTGTTTTTATCCGGGAGATTTTACGTACGTTTGACCGACAGAATTGGCAGCGGTCGCTGCCCTTTATCCTGAATTCAAAGCACTAGACGTTGAAGTCTTATCCATCAGCACCGACAGCCGTTTTGTGCATAAGATCTGGCAGGCGGAGGAACTTTCCAAAATGGTCGATGGTGGAGTGCCCTTCCCCATGCTTTCCGACGGTGGCGGAAGAATCGGCACGGCCTATGGTGTTTATGACGATGCCGCAGGTGTGGACATCCGGGGCCGGTTTATCATCGATCCCGATTTTGTGGTCCGGGCTATGGAAGTACTCACACCAGAAGTTGGACGCAACCCGGCAGAACTCCTGCGCCAGGTGAAAGCCTTCCAGCATGTTGTGAAAACCGGCGAAGTGACACCCTCAGGATGGGAACCAGGTGATATTACCCTCACACCTGGCCCCGATCTGGTTGGCAAGGTCTGGGAAGTCTGGAAACCCTAAAAATCAATCAGGGATTGGATTTCCTACCAGGGATCTAATCCCTTACTAGGATAATGCGCCCAGGAGCATCTGAGGCGCATTATTTTTATTAGTGATTAAGCTACAATAGGATTGATACTCCCCCACCAGAGTGAGGCAAATCTTGCGCATCAATGTCATTGGGACCAGCGGGAGCGGAAAAACCACCTTCGGGCGGGAACTGGCCAGCACGCTTCAGATCCCCTTCATTGAACTTGACACCATTTTCTGGGGACCAGATTGGAGCGAGCCGGATGACAGTGAACTATTTCCAAAACTATCTGCGGCCCTGTCCAGTGACAGCTGGGTTCTGGATGGGAATTACTCCAGGACATTAGACATCAAATGGGAGAGGGTGGAAGCGGTGATCTGGCTGGATTTCAGTATTCCACGCACCGTGGACCAGGCAGTAAAACGCGCTGTATCCCGGATCATCTCCCAGGAAGAACTCTGGCCTGGTACTGGAAATCGTGAAAGCTTGAAAAAACTGTTCAGCCGGGATTCAATCGTATTATGGACCATCCAAACCTATTTCAGAAGAAAGAAAAAGATCCTGGGATATATCTCATCTGAACAGTATCGGTCTATAACATTCCACAGGATCAGGTCTCCAAAACAGGTGAGGCGATTTCTTCAATCCGCAGCCCGGGATCCCGGATATGTAATAAAACCGTCAATGTAGATCAGTCAGGAACTATCATATGGAAAAATATTTTCAAAAATTCAGGGCTGGGATCATAGGGATCAACGAAGAGATCCAATGTCCAGATGGAATTTCAAGACAGATAGTATATGCGGACTGGATTGCCAGCGGCCGTCTTTATGCTCCTCTAGAAGATCGCCTCAGGACGGAGATCATGCCTTTTGTGGCCAATACCCATACAGAGACCAGCACTACTGGATTGGCCATGACACACGCCTATCATACCGCCCAGGGAAAGATCAAAAACCACGTTAATGCCGGAAAAAAAGACATTATCATCACCCGCAGTTCGGGTATGACTGGATTGGTAAATAAATTCCAGCACATGTTAGGCATGAAAGCAAATAAAGACCTGAATATCCTGCCGCCTGAAGAGGAAAGCCCGGTTGTCTTTATCACCCATATGGAACATCACTCGAACCATACCAGCTGGCTTGAAACGATAGCGACTGTAGAGATCATCCAGCCTACAGAGGATGGACTGGTAGACCTGGATTCTCTTGAAAAACTCCTGAAAAAATATCAGGGTCGGCCAACAAAGATCGCTTCAATCTCAGCGTGTTCCAATGTGACCGGGATCTCCTCTCCCTATTACAAAATCGCCCAGATGATGCATAAACACGGCGGATATTGTTTTGTCGATTTTGCCTGTTCTGCCCCGTATACAAAGATCGATATGCATCCTGATCTGGAAGGCGCTGATCTGGACGCCATCTTCTTTTCCCCCCATAAATTCCTGGGAGGTCCCGGCTCATCGGGCGTGATTATCTTTAATAAAGACCTTTACAACCGCAAAGTGCCTGTCAATCCGGGGGGAGGAACAGTTGACTGGACCAATCCCTGGGGCGAGCACAAATACCTCGATGATATCGAAGCCCGGGAGGATGGCGGCACACCTGCTTTCCTGCAAACCATTAAAGCCGCCATGTGCATCACCCTCAAGGAAGAAATGGGGGTTGATCAGATCCTGGAAAGGGAACATCACCTCTTGAATATCCTGTGGGACATCATCTCTCCCCTGCCCAATCTGCATATCCTCGCTCAAAAACATAAAGACCGGCTTGCGGTAGTCTCCTTTTATATCGACGAATTGCATTTTAATTTGGGTGTGAAATTACTGAATGATAAATTCGGCATCCAGACCCGGGGCGGCTGCTCCTGTGCCGGAACCTATGGTCACTATCTATTGAATATCGATCCAGGCCGGTCCAAACATATCTCCGAAATGATAAATCAGGGAGATTATTCCGAAAAACCGGGCTGGATGAGGCTCTCGCTGCACCCCACCATGACCGATGAGGAAGTGAAATATATCGGCCAGAGTATCGTCGAGCTGGCAGAAAAATACCGGGAATGGAGAGAGGAATATAACTTCGATCCGGCCTGCCTGGAATTGATCCCCAAAGGAAATAATCCGGATCAGAACATCAGGGCCGCGATGACCCAGGCTATCACAAAGAACTTTTTATCCTGAAAAACGTATACTGAATAAGAATCCATTATTCTGCGTGGAGGAATCATGTTTGGACTCGATTGCTTGGATACCTTATTCGTGATCTGGGCTTTTTCTCTGCAAATTATTCTGATCATCCATTTTGCAATCCGGAAACCGCTCTTTGAGAGCTACACAAAGAAATACGGCTGGATCGTTTATACGCTCTGTTTTCCCGCATTGATCATCAGCATCATACTGCTAATAAACGGAAAATCCTGGTCATTCTGGCTGGGCGGTTTCATCTTTGTTTTCTGGTCTGCCTACGGGTATTGGATTAATTACATCAAGGGCATTAATTGGCGTAAACCCCTGCGAAAAGACATCATGTTCCCCTATGTGACCCTTTACCTGGGCACGATCATGTTCTACTGGTGGCCGCTGGCTCTGCTCCATCGCCCTCTGTGGTACGTCTTTGCGGGCCTATTTGTAATCAGCACTATTCTGAACATAATCTCTCACTGAGAAGAAAACCTGGTCTATAATGAATTCAAAGAATATTTACTAAAGGGATCAGCAGCACGACCGCAATAGGTCCGGAGTCAGGTCTCTATTCAGCGCCAGAACTTGACCTGGTATTTGACCTAAATGATCCCTATCCATCTGACTATGTCCAGATTCCAGAGGGGGGTCCTTTTCATGCAACATATGCCTACCACCTCTGGTTAGCTGGATACGATCTTCCCATCGTGCCCCTGGTACCGGAGGATTAGGAACTTCAATAATATAAAGGAATATTTCAATTGAAGAGTATTGTTGTTTACGATTCCCAATTTGGCAATACCAAGTTAATCGCCGAAGCGATCGGAAGGGCTTTGGGATTATCCGGCAGGGTGTTTGTTATGCACGCATCTGATGTCCAACCTGGTGATCTAATGGGAATCAACCGCCTGATAGTAGGCTCTCCTACTCAGCAGCTAAGTGCCGCTCCAGCTGTTCTCAACTGGATCAAAACCATCCCCCGGGACGGATTAAGGGGGGTCAGGGCAGCGGCCTTTGACACTCGTTTTACCGAGGAGAAGATCAGCCGAACCAAGGTACTGCCCTTTTTTATGCGGATTTTTGGATATGGTGCCAAGCCTATTTCAGACCGGTTGGAAAAAAAGGGAGCGGAAATCATCCTGCCCCCGGAAGGTTTTTATGTAGCTGATACGGAAGGTCCGCTTCTGGAATGGGAGCTGGAGCGAGCTGCGGAGTGGATCAGGAAAATGTAACAAAGAAAGGGATTAAGTCCTTAATTTAGAAGGAGAAAACCATGGAACGTATCTTCTTGGGGTTGACTGGCCAAGAATGGCTGGATATCGGAATCTCGTTGGGCATCCTGTTTGGTGTGCTGCTGCTGGGTAGGATTGTGATCTCATTCTTACTCAATAGAGTTTTTTCCCGGATTACAAGACAAACAAAAAACAATCTCGACAACCAGATACTGGAGGCTTTCCGGGTACCTCTATACCTACTTGCTGTAACCCTGGCCCTGGCCGCCGCCTTGGGTCGCCTCAATTTTCTCCCTGAAGACTGGAATTCCTGGATAAAAGACGGTTTCTTTATTCTATATTTTCTTGTAGGATTCACCTTTGCCTGGCGCTTGGTAACTCACATCTTCGCCTGGCTGGGAGATGAAGTTTCCCTCAAAACCAATGCGACACTCGATGAACAGCTTTTTCCATTTTTCCAGCGAATCGTTTTAATTGTGATCAGTGCTATTGGTTTCATCACGATCCTGTCCCATTTTGATATCAACATAACTGCCATGGTGACTACATTGGGAATCGGGTCCCTGGCTGTTGCCCTGGCAGCCCAGTCTGCACTCGAGGATACTATCAGCGGATTCCTGATAATGGTGGATCGTCCTTTCCGGATCGGGGACCGGATCGAGCTTCTGGACTTGGACACTTGGGGAGACGTGGTGGATATCGGTCTCCGCAGCACACGGATCCGAACCAGGGATAACCGCATGGTGGTAGTACCAAATTCCCTAATCGGCAAAAGCCTGGTGGTCAACTACGCTTACCCCAATGATCAATACCGTTTGCAGATCCATATCGGGGTGGCTTATGGCACTGATCTGGAAAAAGCCCGCCAAGTGATGGTGGAAGCAGTTCAGGGAGTGGAGGGTGTCTTAAAGGATCGCTCTGTGGAAGCCCTTTTCCTGGAGTTCGGCGACTCATCCTTGATATTTCGGGTACGGTGGTGGCTGGAATCTTACGTCGATACCCGGCGCATGTTCGACCGCGTAAATACCGCTATCTACAACGCCCTTAATAGAGAGAACATCCAAATGCCTTTCCCCCAGCTGGACGTGCACCTGAAATCGAAAAAATGAATGGGGTTCCAGCGTGTAGAGATTTTTCCTTTCCAAGGGATTGAGTCCTTCCAAAAGGACTCAGCCCGTTTTTTTACTTCGGCTTGATGATCTTTCCCGAACGTTTTTTCCCGTTGGCAATCACTGTCAGTGGTTTTTTAGTCCTGACATGCCGAAAATATCTTCCCTCACTGATCAGGTCGAGGGACTCTAGCCAATCCCAGTCCAGGAAATCTGTCGCGGAGTTGTGTTTGATATAGAAATAGGGAATTCCAGCAGAAGATATATTGTGGAAAAAGTGGCTGCCCTGGGAATGGTTCACCTGAAAATTCTCCAGGTCAACTTCCATGATCACTCGAGCTCCATTGATATCTGACCAGACTACCGGGATACCCAGGTGGCGTTCACAGGTACCCCAACGACCAGGGCCGATCAGGATATATGGCGAACTACCTTCAACCAATGTCCGGTTGAGAGCATTGATCTCATCCACCATTTCAACTGTTTGAGTAAGGTCAAAATCTTCTGGTTTAGCATATACAATATCTTGAATATCTGAAATGGACCGGTAGCCCGATACCACCGAGGAAAAGACAAATAATTTTTCGTCCGGCAGATCCAAATCTTCGATCATCATTGTTTCTTCGTGTTCCAGGAAAGGCCGTAATTGGAGCAGCCTGAAGGTAGACATTTCTCCTTTCTCCGGAGAAAAATCTCCCGCAAATTCCACTTCCACCGGACATCCCATGGCTTGTTCGCCAAGCTGCAGCACACGGTTAATAATAGCGGCCAATGGGAAAGTAGCATATTTCAGCTGGCGGTTGAAAGTTATAACCGGAGCCCCTGCTTTTTCATCCCAGAAACCACTGGTCAATCTCCCCCCTTGTGGATCATAGGTATCCGCGACTTCTCCCAGGGTTTTATCCTCTATTGCATCCTGTAAAGAACAGCTTTCCAGGAAGCTGTATTCCCCCTGGTCAAGATTGATGTGTTCCTCCTGGGATAATCGAACTGCAAAAAAGGAACTCTGGCTGCTCCCGATCTCATCTTCAATGCTGGCAAAGATATTCACCTTGGGGCGTTTGGGGCTGAAGCGGCGCGACAGGCCGCCGTCCACAACTGTTTTTCCCAATCCAAGAGCCGCAAAGGCAATCCGGTCCTCTGGTTGGAGATGTTTACCCAGGGGATAATAATTATAAGACGCAGCTGTTCCTGAGAAATTGGGGTAATAACGCTCACCATGCTCCTGCCCCACCACTTCCTGGATCACCACAGCCATGCTGGATTCTCCAAGGGATATGCCCAGCGTTTCCGCATAGGATCGGGCCAGCTTTATGTAGGTGGAAGCATAGACCAGTTTAATGGCAGATATCAGCTGGGTGATGCGCACATCAAGGTCCGGGTGACTATTGGGCAGCATATAAGTAGAAAAGACACCGGCAAAAGGTTGAAAGAGGGAATCCTCAAATATATTGGATGAACGCACTGCCAGCGGTTTTATCTGGTCTGAGTAGATAAATCGCAGATCATCCCATAATTCCCTGGGAAGTTGACCCTGGAGGAAACGTTCATTGATCTCGATATCATCGTGATCGGTGGTGACAAAATCATACAGGTCGTTTTCCCGCATGAACTGGTCAAACTGATCTGTACCGATCACCACAGTGCGGGGGATCTGAATATCCACATCAGGGAATTCCTTCCGGAAACCGGCATTATAAGATGACCGCAAAAAGAGCAGGAATGCCAAGCCTCTGCCCTTCCCACCCAGGGAACCTGGTCGGAGACGAATGAATCGGGAATGGGGATGATAATTCTGGCGATCAAAATCAATGATAATGCCCATGCGCTCGTGCAGGATATCATCAACCGAGCTAATGATCAGCTGCCGTAGATCTTCTTTGTTCTCAAACTCCGATACTTTCCTGGGCTTGAGCTGGCGGGCAACGGCAAATTCTCCCCTGGCTGCCAGCCAGCCGGAAAAATGGTCGTTTTGGGCATGATAGACAAACGACTCCAGGGGTATGAGGCTCAGCTGGTCGCGGAGTTCTAATAGGTTATCCGCCGTGCCAACAATGCTGTCATCCGGCATACGGAAGGTAAAACAGCCAAATCCCGTATAGTTCAATAAGAAAGTTCTTAACTCCTGGATCAGAGAATGATCGGTTTTATTGGCGAAGAATCCTTGTAGTTTTTCGGATTCTGCCCGGTTCTTCTCTTCACTGGATTGGAACATGATCGGCAGCGTGGGTGCTTGTTTTCGGATCTTGTGAACCAGATCAAAACCAGCATCTTCTTCCAACTTTCCATTCCGGGGGAAGCGAATATCAGTGATCATGCCCAGCAGATGGTCCTCGTATTTCTGATACATCTCCCAGGCCTCTTCATAATTTCTGGCAAGCAGGATCTTGGGCCGGGACCTCATCTGCAGCAGGGATATATAGTCATTTGCGCCTTCAGAGATCAGGCGCTGGGTTTGCATCATGATCTCTGAATAGAGGACAGGCAGATATAACGAATAAAAACGAATTGAATCCTCTACAACAATGATCACCCTGGTATCACCGGTGATGATATCGGCGTCTACGTTCAGATGGTCTTCCAGCAGTTTGATGATGGCCACAAATACTGTAGGATTCCCGTTCCAGACAAAGGTGTGGTCAATATTGCTCGTTTCAAGGGCTTTGGCGGGCAGGTACTGCAGTTCTGATGAGTTTTTCAGTAATAACACTACAGGGATATCCTGGATAGCTTTGATCTGATCTGCGAATAAGAGTGGATTGATCTCACCCAATCTCCGCATGGTAATTACCAGATCAAATTTGCGTTCTTTGAGGAGCTCAAGAGCCCGGTTGACTGAGGTAGCCCGGAAAATATGCGGCAAAGTGCGCAGATTGAGATTATGGAATTCCTCGAAAATCTGATCCGAAAGCCTGGCATCCTCCTCGAGGATAAATGAGTCATAGGTGCTGGATACCAGCAGTACCTCATTGATGCGATTCTGCATCAAATAGCGGTAGGTCTGATACTTGGGCCGGTATTCCAGCTTGTAATCATCCGTTGTGTTTTTGTTTGGCGTTGGCATATTGCTAAGATTATATCGTACTAAAAATTGAGAAGGAAACTGTTTCCTCTAATGAAACAGTTTCCTCACTATCACTCATCCTCCTCAAAGTTTTACAAAACCTTCACTACTTCTAAACATTCAATAAATACCTTTCATTTATCCTTGAATTGGATCCATCCAGCGGTAACAACGGACTGCTGGAAACCTGTTACTCCTCTAGAAAAGGAGGTGGTTGATACATTACCAGGATACGGTTTCCTTAAAAGGAAACCGTATCCTCTTTAAGTAAAAAATTAACAAAATCTCTACATCAGCTTAACAATTTCTAAATATCCTGATGTTAAACTAAGGCTGGATCCCTTGGAACAAAACCGTTGTTTTGATAATTTTCACAAGGAGACAAAATATGAAACCGATTTTGAAATACACTTTGATTGGCTTATTGGTAGTAGTTGTGGCAGGCATCTCTGTTGCAAGCGTTGCCTATGCGCAGGGAGATGATCCCCGCGGACGAGATTCCCTGGCCGAGCTGCTGGGTCTGACCACTGAAGAACTTCGGGAACAGCTACAGGATGGCAAAACCATCCAGAAGCTTGCCGAGGAAGCGGGAGTTGACCTTGGTTCGTTCAAAGAGGGAATGCGAGCAGCCAACCAGGTAGATATGCAGACCAGGATCGAAGAAGCCCTTGCCAACGGAGATATCACTCAGGAACATGCTGATTGGCTCCTGGAAGGTCTCGATAAAGGCTTCTTGGACGGCCCCTTTGTTGGACTTGGCGGGCGTGGATCTGGCGAACGGCCTGATATGGATGGTGCAAGAATGCCCGGAATGCGAGGCGAAAAACCATCTACCGATCAGTAAACACAAAAGTTGAGATCCATTTCTCTTCTTCTCACCGAGAGCCGGACAAACGCAAGAAGTCCGGCTCTCTCAAGATTGTTTTGTTACAGGTATAATTCTTAAAATTATACCTTTAGAGGTACTATGGCAAAAAAGATCTTAGTTGTTGACGATAACCCCGATATCCGGACCATGTTACAAAGCTATCTGTCCAGCGAGGGATTTGAAGTCCTGACAGCAGAAAACGGGCAGAAAGCACTGTTTGTCGCCCGGGAAGGCAAACCTGACTGCATCGTTTTGGATATGATGATGCCTGAAATGGGCGGGAGTGATTTTATTCGTATCTATACTTCCGAATCAGATATTCCTATTCTGGTTTTGACAGCCAAAGTCGAAGAAACCGATAAGGTTCTCGGTCTGGAACTGGGCGCTGATGACTATATGACTAAACCTTTCAGCCTGCGGGAGTTAACAGCCAGGATCAATTCCCTCATAAGACGCTCAAACAAGGGCCAGTCAAAAGCAGAGATCCTCCGGGTTGCAGACATCATCCTGGATATCGCTGGACACATAGTTGAGATCCAAGATCGACCAATCGAGTTAACTCCCTCCGAATTTGACCTGCTGGCAGCACTCATGGCAGCCCCTGGTAGATCCTTCAGCCGGGCAGAGTTGCTGGAAAGTCTGGGAGAATCAACTTTTATTGAAGGTTATGAACGTACGGTAGATGTCCATATTCACAACCTGCGGGAAAAGATTGAGCCAGATCCATCAGATCCGATCTATATTGAAACGGTCTACGGAACCGGATACCGCTTCGCCCGGGAAAGGAAATAGGAATATATGCGGTCCCTCAGTGTTAAAATAACCCTGGTCCTGGTTGTGGTCAGTATTATCGGTGCTCTATTCACATCGTTTTACATCCAGAACCAGACCCAGAAGGCGTTTGATAATTTTATTAGGGATCGGGACCAGCAAGTCCTGGTTGAGGCGTTAACTGAGTACTACTCAGCCACTGGTAACTGGGAAGACGCACACATCCCTTTTCAGCAAGTTTATCCCTTCGCCCAGCATTCCACCCAAGCAGGTGGCCAACAAGGCAATCAACCCTATGCCAACATTCCGTTCATCCTGACCTCCACCTCAGGCGAGATCATCGATACCAACCCAGGCCCAGGCGGACCAAAACCAGGCGCCTCAGTCCCTTTGGATGAGGTTGAAAAAGGCATCTCTCTTGAAGTTGATGGCAATATAGTTGGTTGGTTGATACCTGCAACGCTCCAAGGACCCAGGAATAGTCCCCAGAAGGATTTCCTGAACACAGTGCAGCAGGGTTTGGTCATCAGCTCGATCGGTACCTTGCTAATAGCCCTCACTCTAGGAGGGTTTTTAATTCAATCCTTTACCCGACCAATCCGCAAGCTAGCTGGGGCAACTGAAAAAGTTGCCGGCGGCGAGCTAGGCTACCAGGTAGATATCCGATCCAAAGATGAATTGGGAAAACTGGCGTCATCCTTCAACAGGATGAGCACAGACCTGGAAAAAGCTGATCTGGCCCGCAAGCAAATGACATCGGATATCGCCCACGATCTGAGAACTCCGCTAACGATCCTCCAGGGCTACACAGAGGTGCTCAGCGAAGGAAAAATGGCCGGCACCACAGAGATCTACCAGACCATGTACCAGCAATCCCAACATTTGGGTTACTTGATCGACGACCTCAAAACCCTCAGTTTGCTTGATTCAGAGGAATTGACCTTCCAAATCCAGAATATAGACCCGGCTTTGATTCTTCAGCAAGTAGAATCCGCCTTTTTACCTCTGGCAAAAGAAAAGGGTATTGAATTATCTTTAGCAGGTGAGATTGATCTCCCCCGGGTGGATCTGGATCCCGGCCGCCTGACCCAGATCCTGGGAAATTTAGTCAATAACGCTCTCCAGGTATTATCATTCGGTGGCAAAATAGAACTAAAATCCTACCAGAAAGGGGACAACTTGATCCTGGAAGTTGTTGATGATGGTCCTGGGATTTCAGAAGAAAATCTACCCCACATCTTTAACCGCTCTTTCCGGACTGATTCATCCAGAAATTCCGAATTTGGCTCCTCCGGGCTTGGATTGGCGATTACAAGGAAACTTGTAGAAGCTCAGAAAGGCCGGATCTCGGTTCAAAGCACACTTGGAGAAGGCACAACTTTCCAGGTAGAGTTCCCAATCGCCTGATCAATACATCCCAAACTGGGATCCTTTCCATAATAAGATAGTTCTGATAAGATGTGCTCTTGTTCGTATCCATATTTACCTGCCCCGGGCAGTATTTATATTGTCAGCAGCGGGAAGGAGTTCCACAATGAAAAAACAATCCAAATTGATCCTGTTCATCATATTGATCGCTGGTATCACTTTATTTACTGCTGCCTGTGGAAATAAGCTAGATGAAGGGGATTTCTTAACAGCAGTGGATACCGCAGTAGCTGAAACGGACACCGCTAAAGCTGCCATTCTACAGCAGACCGTGGACGCTGAAGCTGCATTTACACCCACATATACTCCTGCACCCACCAGCACAAACACTCCAATTCCAGAACCAACAAGTACCTCTACCACGGAACCAGGAGATTTTGAACCTCCCCTCGTTCAGGTCTCATTAGATACTAACTGCCGTTCCGGTCCCGGAAAGGTATATCCATATCTGGGCGGTTTGTTTATTGGAGAGGAATCAACCGTTCATGGGATCGATCCTTCTGGCGCCTGGTATTACATTGCCAATCCAGATATCGAAGACGAATACTGCTGGATCTGGGGATATTATGCTGAAACAACCGGAGACACAGAACCGCTGCCTATTTATACGCCCGGGCCCACACCCGATACAGCTCCATCATTCAATGCTGAATTCCGTGAACTGGAAACCTGCAATGGCTCCTGGCGGGTGGAATTCACCATAGATAATACTGGTCCAGTAACACTCGAATCAATATCTGTCCATGTACTGGATACCGTTACAGATGAACAGACCGGCCTTTCCCAAATGAATTCTTTCATGGCTGCGGGGGGATGTGATCTGGCTGCTAATGAGGATCTTTTATTCCCGGGTGAGTCTGGATTTACGATCAGTTTTGATCTGAGCGAAGATCCCCGCGATCATTATTCCTTTGCCACCATCACAGCCTGCACCCAGGAAAATATGGCGGGCAACTGTTTTGTTAGTGAGTTCGCCTTTACGCCGTAAAAATAACAGAATGATGTCAATAAAAAAAGGCTCCCGGAGATTTGAGATACTCCAGGAGCTTTTATTGTATATCCCTGCTTATTCAGCTGCCAGCTATCCCCTCTAATTTTAAAATCAATTGTTCAATCAAGGGAACCAACAAACGGTTTGCTCTTACGGATTCCGCGCCCTCTTCTTCGCGTTCGGCTTGCATGGTTGCTATAAGTTCCGGATCCATGCCTTCCATGTTCACTCCAGCACCGGCTCCACCGCCTGATCCACTGCCTGGCACGATGCCCTCAGGTCGTTCTCCAGTACCATCTCCTGTGCCTATAATTTCCAAGCTGAGCTGTTCTATGATCCCTAAATCATCCAATAAGGTAGTCAGTGATTCCTGGGTAAGCTGCAATCCTGCTATATAACTCACCTGATCTTGGGTCATCAGTGCCTGGATTTCAGAAACAACAGAATCCATTTCTTCGACTGCTGCTGTATCACTCTCTGCCAGAGAAAGATACAATTTCCAATAAGATACCAGGGAGGAAGCCAATTCAGGATTTAGTGCCTGGTCCGACTCTTCCAGGATCAAGCTTCCAACCACCAACTGCATTTCTACAGACAATGCATCTTCTGCATAATCGTTACTAAGTACTACCCGGGTAGATTCTTGAGACCCCGTAGAGCTGCAGGCGCTAATAAATAGCACCAATATTAATACCAAACCCATTTGGGTTTTCATTTTCATAATCCTCTTCCTTTTTATTAATGAACAAACAACTTTCTTCTGATTGTTGTACTGGATATAAGTGTACTTAATAATTATTAAGAATTCTTAAACATAATGTATAGATTGTGTTTGTGTTTAAATCAAAAAAGCTCCCAGTGATTTGAGGAATCTCCGGGAGCTTTTATTTTATTCCGTGAAAACTCAGTTACCCGATATCTCTTCCAATTGAGATATCAACTTTACAATCAAAGGTTTGATCATACGGTTTGTTCCCGCACCACCTTCTTCAGCTCGGCTGGCTTGCATGGTCGCCATTAGTTCAGGATCCACACCTTCGGCTCCAGATCTACCTTGGCCGCCCCCAGGCCCTGTTCCCGCTGGCATACCTTCAGGCCTGTTCGCGCCAGTACCATCCCCTGAACCCTCTGACCTCAAATCTTCCATGATTCCCAGCTCATCAATTATTGTAAACATACTCTCCTGAGTAAGTTCTAACCCAACAATATAATTGATCTGATCTGTTGTCATCAGACCTTCAATATCGTTGATTAACGCTATAAATTCTTCTGGAGCGGTACTGTCGCTCTCGGTCAGAGAAATATACAACTTCCAGTAAGGTATCAGCGTCGTTGCCATTTCTGCATCCAGAGCCAGATCAGTTTCTTCCAGCATCAGGGTTCCCACCACGAGCTGCAGTGCAGGAGAAAGGGCATTTTCATAGTCTCCCTGGAGTTCCACTCGCTGCTCTCCCGTGATATCAACTTCATCAACCACAGTGTTCGCAGTACCACAAGCTGTTAGCAGCATAAACACAACAAATAACAAACCTAATTTTTTCATCCAATTCATTTTTACCTTCCTTTATTTTTCAATATTTCCTATTAAAACAACATCACCAATTGCTAATCCCCTTGTTACTTCTACATACAGCACATCTCGTAAACCAAGCTCGATTTCCTGGATTATATATTCACCATCTTCAACCAGATAAACTGTTCCGAAACTACCGGAATCATCCTGGAGTCCTTCCGTCGGGAGCAGAATCGCATCCGGTGCTTCTCCAGCGATCACTTCTATGGATGCGGAAGAAAACAAAGGAAGATTCGCCCACCCTGTCTGGGTGGTATCCAATTCCACTAATGCATAAATCGTTGTTGTTGAATTCTGCCTGGTTTTCAGTGTAGGGTCAACAAAAACAACTTTCCCGCTATAGGTTTTTTCAGGCAGAGCATCAAATGTAACTTCTACTGGATTGCCTGCTTTCACCAGGCTCCAATCCACTTCATCAAAAGAGGCTTCCAGCGTAGGTGGATCCAACTGAGCTATTGTGATCACGTTTTTATTATTGGTTTTTTCATTTTCAAGAAGTTCCAATTCAATCACAATACCAGTCAAAGGAGCTTTCAAGCTGGCCGCATCCAGAGCTTCTTGAGCATTTACCACTTTTTCTCCTGCATTCTCCAACTTCATCAATTGAGGTCCATAAACATCATCAGGAAGTTCATTATTGGTCAATGCAGCCAGATAGATCTGGGCTTCCTCCACTCGGGCCTTTGCAACTGCCAATTCCGCCCAAACCAGTGCGACTTCTGTTTCTGAAGGAGGATCGAAATAATCATGCCAGAATCCAAATCTATCCCGCCAGGGGAAATTGAAGAAATCAGGCACATATTCTTCAAAGTAGGTTTCCCAATTCATAGCCAGGCTCAAAGCCGCGTGATCTACTGCTTCCTGGGCTACGACGATTTGTTGGTCTGTTTCGTCGGATGGATTTAACACTGCATCTTGTTCTGCCTGTCGTAATTCCTCCTGTGCATTCCGAAATCGAAGTTCTGATTTATATACATAAGGACTGATCAAAAAACTAAGCTCAAAATCGGCGCTCAGGACTGCTTTTTGCGCTTCAGCAATTTCCATGGCTGCAGCGGCAACGGAGACATCAGAGGTCAATTCCCGCAATTCAGCTTGTGCTTTTTCCAGGTTATCAACCAACTGATCATCATCCAAGGTCGCAAGGAGCTGCCCTTTCTCTACATAATCACCAGTTTCGACCAGGATCTCTTCCACAACACCGCCGTTCTCAAACCCAAAACTTACTTCATTAGCTGAGATCAATGTCCCGCTGCCAAACGCGGAAAGTCTGATACTGCCAGTGCGAATAGTTGATGTCGTCTGGTTGGGAACATTCTCAATCCCCGAATTTGAATTCACTATCTGGTAAATTCCAATGCCTGCCAAACCAATGAATATAACAGCCAGAATTGGCCAATATTTAATATATTTTGAAAACTTCTTGCCATTCTTTTCCATATGAATCCCTGTTAGTTGATACAACCGCAATAATTTATCGCTCTAAACTAGTCTTTCTTCCTTCCCCAGTTTCTGACCCGGTGAAAGGACTAAGAAGGACAGACAACTAATATTAATTATTCATACCGAAGTGCATCAATGGGATCCAATTGAGCTGCCTGGTTGGCAGGATAAAATCCAAAAAAGACACCCACCGTTGCAGCAGATCCAAATGCCAGCAGTACTGAACTCACTACTATTTCAGTCCGCATGCCGCTTGCCTGCCCAAAAATCCAGGCCCCGATCACACCAGCTGCAACACCGATAAGACCACCAATTAAACTGAGCAGCAAGGCTTCAGTAAGAAACTGCCAGCGAATATCATTGGG
>JAGHAU010000083.1 GCA_021161345.1 Anaerolineales bacterium
AGAGGTAAACGGAACCACTGTCTATGGGTATATCTTTCCCGATTATCAAGTTTCCGGCCAGGCTGTATTTGAAGCCACCCTGGAAGCGCTTGTTCTATATTCTGAACTTTATGGCCCCTATGGGCAGTCCAGTTTTACCGTAGTTCAGGCGGATTTTAATTATGGAATAGAATATGAAGGTTTGTATTATCAGGGCCGCAGATATTTTGATACTTATGACGGTTCGGACCAAAGCTACCTGGTAATAATAGCGGTACATGAAACAGCCCATCAGTGGTGGTATGGGAAGGTCGCCAATGATCAGGCAATGGAACCCTGGCTGGATGAAGCGCTATGTACTTTTAGTGAGCTGGCATATTATGAACAGCTCTACCCGGAGTCCGTGGATTGGTGGTGGAGGACCCGGGTCAATTATTATGAACCTGAGGGACGGATCGATCGCACGATCTATGATTTTCAGGAATTTCCCAACCCATACTTAACATACCGCAATGCCATCTATTTGCAGGGGGCGAAATTCATTACTACTCTTAAAAGCGAGCTGGGAGATGAACGGTTTTATACTTTTATGCGGGAATATGCAGCCAGATATCAAGATCAAATCGTCACCACCGAGGACTTTTTTTCCTTACTGGGCGAGTATCTGGATACCGGAACCTTGGCATTGTTGGGAGATTATTTTGAGCTCGAGTGAAAGGATCATCTTAAAAGAGGAAGCAAACAATAAAGGAAAAGTAGTCGGGACCTCCCCAACCCCTTAACGAAACTGATAACTGAATAGAGCAAATATTAAGCTAAGATGGAATTAACGAAGATATTGAGGATTCCTCCATTTCTTCTCCTCCTTAGATAAGCACTCACCTCACCGCGGGCAGCCGGTGAGGTGAGTGCCTTTAAAGATAAAGAGGCGACGATGGGAATCGAACCCATGCTAAAGGTTTTGCAGACCTCTGCCTTACCACTTGGCTACGTCGCCCTGATATAAATAAGCTGATGGTTTCCGGCTGTTCAATTCCAGCCATCGGCCACCAGCCGGTATTCTGTGAAGAGCGGGCGACGAGATTCGAACTCGTGACCTTCTCCTTGGCAAGGAGACGTTCTACCGCTGAACTACGCCCGCTTGAAAGTGCCGAGAGCCAGACTCGAACTGGCGACCCTTTGATTTTCAGTCAAATGCTCTACCAACTGAGCTATCTCGGCCTGATATCTGCCCTTGGTAACGCAGGGTCAATTTTACTCGTTCGATATGGCATTGTCAAGCTTTAGGCCTTTGTGGATAAAAAAGGCATATAAAGAATGAAGCCAATAGCAATTATGATTTCTCCAACGATCACTCCAGCTGCCTGACGGGGGCCAAAAAACGGTAGCGCGGGCCAGGACTGAGTGCCAAATCCGAATACATCAGCCATACCTGAGATCAATGAGATCAGGTAGCCGGTCGCGACCAATCGCACGCCAATATCCTGGGCCAGGGATTGGATGCGGCTTGCGATTTGGCAGGCTTTAAAACTGAGGTAACCTCCCAGGCATAACATTGCCAGCCCAGTTGAAAATACTGCCGTTTGCACAAAACCTATATAGGGACTGCGATCAAGACCAACCAGGTCAGGATCTGCGCCCAGCAGAAAGATCAAAAAACCAGCGATGGTTAAACCCAGGCCGACATTTATTCTCCTTCTGGAATATTTATGATTGGATTTACTGACATTGTTATTCATAATTGGGATACGGATTATAACTGAAATCCTGTCTGGGCAGGGACCACTTTGTACGAAAAATTTTCTACGAATTTCAATAAGTTCTCAATCAGCAGCAGCCATTCCTTGGATGCCATAACAACATTTAGCGAAGCCTGGCTTTGGGTTTTGGCAGCTACCATGATTTGCGGCTGGTCTCCAAACATGGTATACCAGATATCCGCGGGGCGAATGCCTAACTGCTTTATCTCTGGGAGGAAGTCACTGATCACAAACTCAAAGTATTCCTGTTCCTGATTGGGCAGGATATCCCAGGTCATGATTAGTTTTACGGTCATGCAGGACTCCTTTATTCGGATTCCTGGGCATATTCCAGAACGACAACGTTAGTTTCACTGCTTGATCGGCTGCTGGTTATATTGAGTTCTGGCCGGGGTTCAACTTTGTCGAGCCCCATTTCCTTAATGAATTTCTCCAGTGGTTCCAGTTCCAGCTTGCATTCCTTGGTTTGGTAGAACATGGGAATCGCGTAACTGGGCTCAAGGATACGAATAGCTTCTACTGCCTTTGAAGCGGTTAAGCTGCCGGCGCCGCCTATTGGTACCAGGGCTACATGAATATCTCCGGCGATGGATTTGACGTCAGACTGGTTGGGGACCCGGCTTAAGTTTCCCAGGTGAGCGATCTGGATGCCGTTGTAATCAAAGATATACATGATGTTCCGCAGATCATCCTCTTTGCTCTTGTGATTGGTTCGGATACCAGTGACAAAAACTTCGCCAATTTCATACTCGCCCGGTCCAGTGAGGATATGCTGGCCATTCTTTCTTTTTTTGATGACCTTGGTGTGGTTATGTCCGGGCGCGTCATGGCTGACAGTAATGATATCTGCGGATAAATTGAGCTCGTTATAGCCGATTTTTTTGTGGTTATAAGGGTCAGTTACAACTGTCGCCATTCCCCTTTCGGTCAATCGGAAACATGAATGCCCATGCCAAGTGATATTCATTAAGCCTCCTGCTGGCTTTTTGTTTTTAATGATTTTGAGCGTCTTCTGCAAAATGTGATTATACTTCAATCTGCCCAAAACTCATAGCACTCAGCCCCGCCCCGCAGCGGGCTGGAAATTAAAATTTCCCCTGATATTTGCTAGAGAAAGACGTTTGTTTATCCCCTTTTGGGGGAGATTCTATAGGAATTTCCTTAGAATTTTGGGCTTAAAAACTGGCTTTGAATTGTTATTGGTATAATGTCCGGTATTCCTGCCAGGGACAAAGCGAACTGGCATAATCTCCAATCTTATATGATTTCAAAATAAATATGGAAAAGAAGATCAAAGTTGTAGGCGCCAAAGTTCATAACTTGAAGAATATCACAGTGGAAATTCCCCGTGATAAATTTGTGGTCATTACCGGCTTATCTGGATCCGGTAAATCTTCCTTGGCATTTGACACGATTTTTGCTGAAGGCCAGAGGAGATATGTAGAGTCCCTTTCTTCTTATGCCCGCCAGTTTCTGGGACAAATGGATAAACCCGACGTGGAATATATCGAAGGTTTATCTCCAGCAGTATCGATTGACCAGCGAGGCACTTCTCAAAATCCTCGCTCAACCGTGGGCACGGTAACAGAGATCTACGATTACCTGCGATTATTATTCGCCCGGGCCGGGATACCCCACTGCCCGGAATGCGGACGTGAAGTAACCACTCAGTCTGCTCAAGAAATAGTTGATCACATTGAAAAACTTCCAGAAGGCACCAAGTTTAATATCCTTGCCCCTGTGATCCGGGGCAGGAAAGGGGAACATCAGGGCATCCTGGATGAGATCCAGAAATCCGGTTTTGTGCGAGCCAGAATTAACGGAGAGATCCGGCGCCTGGAAGAGGATATCACCCTGGAACGATATCAGCAGCACACCATAGAAGCGGTTGTTGACCGGCTGGTGATCAAAAAACCTGAAAACGAAGAGGAAATGAATAATTTCCGCTCCCGCCTGACGGATTCCGTGGAAACTGCCCTGAAATATGGGGACGGCTATTTGACGATCTTTGACGTTACAGATCCGGATAAGCCTGTCAATACCAATTACTCCGAGCATTTGGCCTGTCCAGTTTGTGAGATCAGCTTCCCTGAAATTGAACCCAGAACCTTTTCATTTAACACGCCCCACGGTGCTTGTCCAACCTGCGAGGGGATCGGGACCAAACTCGAAGTGGATGTAAGCTTACTGGTTCCGGATAAAACCCTCTCGATCAATGAGGGAGCTATAGACGCCCAGGAATGGGCTGGGCCCAAATCTCAGGGCGGTTATTACTGGCGCGCTCTGGTTGGTGCGGCCGACCTCAATAAAATTAATCTTGATAAGGCCTACAGGAAGCTCTCCGATAAACAGGAACAGGTCATCCTTTATGGAACCCGGGGGGTTGAGGTTCCGATGACCTATACCGACAAAGAAGGCAGGGAGTATGAATTCTTCCGGGAATTTGAGGGTGTGATCAATAACCTTGAACGCAGGTTCAAAGAAACCCAATCGGAATATATGCGCTCCCGGATCATGGGGTATATGAATGACAATCCCTGCCCTTCCTGCCATGGAGCCCGTCTGCGTCCGGAAGCGCTGGCAGTGACCATAAATGATATTAATATAGTTGAAATTTCCGCCTGGCCGATCCAGAAATCACTTGAGTGGGTCAATCTCCTTAACAGTAAGGATTCGCCGCTCACGGAACGCCAGCAGACAATTGCTGATCGGGTCCTTCGGGAACTTACCGAACGCCTGGGATTCCTGGTAAATGTTGGCCTTGATTATTTGACCCTAAACCGGAATGCGGGAACGCTCTCTGGAGGGGAAGCCCAACGTATCCGCCTGGCAACCCAGATCGGCTCCCACCTGATGGGCGTGTTATATGTGCTCGATGAGCCGTCCATCGGCCTGCACCCTCGTGATAACGGACGGCTGCTGCGGACCCTGGAAGGACTGCGCGATTTGGGCAACACAGTGATGGTAGTGGAACACGATGCAGAAACCATAGAAACTGCCGACTGGATCCTGGATCTAGGACCCGGCGCAGGTGAACACGGCGGTGAAGTAGTTGTTGCTGGAACCATCAAAGATATTCTGGAGCATCCGACATCTTTGACGGGCGCTTACCTTTCAGGACGACTGCAGGTGCCCGTCCCGGAAAAGCGCCGGAAAGGATCAGGAAAGTCCCTTAAGATATTGGGAGCCCGGGAACATAACCTCAAGGATATCGATGTTTCAATCCCGCTCGGAAGGCTGGTATGTATCACGGGCGTTTCCGGTTCTGGAAAATCAACCCTGATGATCGAAATCCTTTACAAAGCGCTGGCCCGGGAGTTAAATCGAGCCAAGACCAAACCTGGCGACCACGATGCTATCAAGGGTATTGAGAATATCGATAAAATCGTCAATATTGACCAATCACCTATCGGGCGTACACCGCGATCGAATCCCGGCACTTATACAAAATTATTTGACCATATTCGAGATCTGTTTGCGGATCTACCAGAGAGCAAGATCCGGGGCTACGACAAAGGCCGATTTTCGTTTAATGTCAAGGGCGGCCGCTGTGAAGCCTGCCGGGGCCATGGGCAGCTGGAGATCGAGATGCAGTTCCTGCCCGATGTCTATGTACCCTGTGATATTTGCCACGGCAAGCGCTACAACCGGGAGACACTACAAGTGCGATTTAAGGGGGAATATAATATTGCTGATGTGCTGGAGATGACCATCGAAAAGGCCATGGATGTTTTCGAAGCCTTCCCGGCCATGATGAGCAAACTTAAAACCCTCCAGGATGTTGGATTGGGTTATATTCGTATTGGCCAGGCTTCAACAACCCTCTCTGGGGGAGAAGCCCAACGGATAAAATTATCCCGGGAGCTTTCCAAACGTTCCACTGGATCAACCCTGTATGTACTGGATGAGCCATCAGTTGGCCTGCATGCTGCTGATGTGCACAAATTGATCGAAGTGCTGCAGCGATTAGTCGACGAGGGTAATACAGTCCTGATCATTGAACACAATATGGACATCATTAAAGTCGCTGACTATATTATCGATCTGGGTCCTGAAGGTGGGGATGCGGGCGGAGAAGTGATCGCTGCTGGTCTACCCAGCGAGATCTGCAGTTCCCCCCAATCCTATACCGGCGAGTATCTGAAATCCTATCTGCAAGCAAATCACACAAAATAAACTTACTTGATGAATTAGAGAAAGAACCGTGATCCTTATAGGATCACAGTTCTTTGTTTTGTTAATTACAGACTATTTCTTCCTCACTACATAGATATCCGAACCCGCACATCCACAGCTGCAGTGCCCTTGCCTGTTGCGAATACCCGCAGGGGATTGATCTCGATCTCAGTGAATTCAGGGAAGTCAGTTGCTAACTGGGCCAGTCTGATCATCACATCCCGAACAGCCATAATGTCTGCGGGCGGGATATTTCTGTATCCTTCCAGTTTACGGCCTGCCCAGGTTTTCTGAAGCATATAATCCAGTTCAATTTCAGTGATCGGTGCCAGGCCGAAGGATAAATCTTTTAGTCCTTCAACCTCAGTACCTCCTGAACCAAACATCATGACCGGGCCGAATTGAGGATCCTGGACTACTCCCAGGATAACTTCTTGACCCAGGGGAACCATCTCCTGGACGTAGGCTCCAGTGATCCGGGCCTCAGGCAGGGCTGCCTTCGCCTGGCTGGTGATAGTTCGGAATCCGCCCCGGACAGATTTCTCGTCGGCTAGATTCAGAAGCACTCCTCCTACATCAGTTTTATGGCTGATATCCGGGGATGCGATCTTAAGAACGACTGGCATACCAATTTCAGCGGCCAGGGCAGCGGCTTCTTCCTCGTCTTTCGCCAGGGTCATTTTGGCTGTGGGAATTCCGTAGGCTTCCAAAATCTGGGCGATCACTGGTGCGGTCAGATGATTGTTTCGATTGTGTTTCTTGATCAGTTCCTTAACCAAATCTGTCTTTATATCCTGTCGGGTAACAGGGTCTGCAGAAGCATATTCGAGCAGGCCAATTCTTTTTACCAGGGCCGCCAGGGCAGCTGCCGCACGCTCGGGAAAACGGTATTCCGGGATCCGGGCAGCCCGCAGGTGTTCAACTGCTTCCTGGATCAATCGATCTCCCATTACCGAGACTACCACTGGCTTTTGGGCCTGGTGAATGATAGGGATCAGAGCTTTGGCAACCGCGCCAGCTGAGTGCATCGGCGGTGTGGGATAGATCACCATTACACTATCCGTTCCTGGATCAGCCAGCAGAACCTTCAAGCAATCCGCAAATTGGATTGGGCCCGCAGAAGCAAGCATATCCACGGGATTTTGTAAACTGGCAGCCGAAGGCAGGATCTTCTGGAGACCAGAGATGGTTTCCGGGCTGAAATTTGCCATTTTTAACCCCCGAGATTCAAGGGCATCGGCTGCAGTCACACCGGGACCGCCGGCATTTGTCAGAATCGCCACACGGTTGCCTTCTGGTAGGGGGCACCAGGCCAGAGCTCTGGCCTGGTCAAACATTTCTTCACTGGTCTCTGCCCGCAGCACACCTGCTCGCCTGAATACAGCGTTATATGTGCTTTCATCTCCAGATAAAGCGCCGGTATGGGACGCTGCTGCTCTTTGACCGGCTGCAAACCTCCCGACTTTGAGAGCGATGATCGGTGTGTTTGGAACAACAGCGCGGGCTTCATGAATAAACCGCCGTCCAGATTTGATCCCTTCCAGATAGAGGGCGATCACATGTGTATGTCCATCAGCTGCCGTAGGAACCAACAGGTCAGTCTCTGTAACATCGGCCTGGTTTCCCAGGCTGATCAATTTGGAAATACCGTAGCCCTGGCCGCGAGCCCAGTCAATGGCAGCTGCGCAGATAGCGCCCGAATGAGACAGAAATGCGACATCACCTGGATTTGGTCCCGGGGGAGGAAGAAAAGTTGTATCCAATGGCAGGTGGGTATCCAAT
>JAGHAU010000205.1 GCA_021161345.1 Anaerolineales bacterium
CCGTGATAATCATAGCCCACAAGGCGCTGTTGATCATCATGATCCAGTAAGCCGGCGTTTTCCGGGCTTCTTTGATTGTAAAGGAATATTTGCTGTTGGTTTGCCGGCCATGGATTTCCAGGTTCTCTTCTCCACCCCCGTCCAGGACCTGTCCCACATCTTCCGGTTTATTCTTGAAGATCAATAATAAAATAGGGAGCATGATCAACCAGACCAGGAAACCCAGCCAGGTATAGGCTGTACGCCAGCCTCTCAGATTGATCAGATAAAGGAAAAAGGCAGGGATTACAGCCATGCTGATAGAAAAGCCACTGCTTATTATGCCTGTCACGGTGCCCAATTTTTCCCTGAACCACATGGCTGCGATATTGCCAGAAAGCAATGAAAGACCGCCCTGCCCCAACAATCGCAGTAAAAAGAAACCCACCAATAATGTCGCCAGGGAATTTACCCTGGAAAACAGGATGCAGGCACCACCCAAGAGGGTAACAACCCCGATCATAGTTTTTTTGATACCAAAACGGTCCATCAGTGAACCGATATATGATTGAGGAAGTGAGGCCAGCAGCGTACCTACCATATAGGCCCCGGTCAAGGCAGTCAAACTAATCCCCAATGAATCCAGTAGTGAAGGATTAAAGACAGAAACACCGTATGTTTGACCAACACCGGTCACTGCCTGGGCAATAACGGCCACCGGCACCATTACCCATCCATAATAGAATGGGAAACGTCCAGCCAGTCCTTTTTTTAATCCAGTTATTCTTTTTGCCATAGATACAGATCCTCAAACAATCGCTATTTCTTAGAGGTAGTCTCTATTTTCCAGTTCTTGTCTTAATTTTTCAGGAGAAGTGAAATGGATAACCTCAAATCCCTGCCGCCGGGCTTCCTGGATATTATCTTCCATGTCGTCAATGAACAAACAGTCCCCGGCATCCCGGCCCAGTTCATGAAGCAGGATCTGGAACGGTTCCGGATCCGGTTTTTTGTATCCGATATAGCCAGAGATTATCAGCGGGGAAAACCAGTTAAAAAATTCATACTGGTCCTTAACTCGCGGAAAGGTTTCGGAGGACCAGTTGCTCAGGGCAGCCAGCGGATAGCTGTTTTCTTTCAGCTCCCCTAGGATTTCTACCGTACCTGGTATATCCCCCCCGATCATTTCCTCCCAGCGTGAAAAATAATCCCTGATCTGAGTCTCATATTCCGGATATTTCAGAACCAGATCATCCGTGGCATCCAGGAAAGACTTGTCCACATCCATCTGGGCGTTCCACTCCAGAGAGCAGATCTCCCGCAAGAAATACTCCAACTCGTCTTGATCTGAAAAGATCTTCTGGTACAGATAACGGCGATTCCAGTCCACCAAAACACCGCCGAGATCAAAAACAATTGTTTTTTTCATTAAATCAATTTACTCCATTATTTTCCACTCACTATTCAACCGATAACCCTGTGGATTATAGCAGGAAATGTTTAAGACGAAAGACCGGGGGCAGAGGACCGATTGGGAGCTGCGCTTTCGACCGGATTAAAGAGCCGGGAGATAACAAGATAATATATCTAAGCTCGAGGGAGAGCACCAGCTCTCCCGACCAAGAAAAAGGGGCTTGTCAAAAACGCAAACATGGTTTTTTTGAGAGTTGACAATGGAATATCCTGAACTAGGTAGGATTGCTTCGTCGGGAACCTCTGGTTCCCTTCTCGCAATGACAGAGTCTCAACCAAAACTCAAAGGTTATAACGTTTATCGGTTGTTAAAACACCAGCACAAATTCCTGGAATGCCAACAAAGCGGCGAAGGCCAGAGTGACTGCGATCCCGATCGCTGCGCCTGAGGCTCCTCCCTCATAGGCATCCGGGATCAGTTCGGCAAAGACCATCCAGATCATAGCGCCGGCAGCCAGGCCCAAACCTACCGGCAGCCAGGGGGTAAAAAAGGTAACGAATAGAAATGCTGGAATCGCCATTAACGGCTGGGGCAAACTTGTAAAGATGCTCCAAAAACCTGCTTTCCAGATTTTAGTTCCCTTGGGCACCATCACCAACGCAATCGCCAATCCCTCAGGAATATTGTGAATAGCGATCGCAGCCGTAATGAACAAACCTAATTTTTCGCCGCCGCCAAAACTCACCCCCACCCCGATCCCTTCGGCAAAGGAATGAGCTGTCATAATGCCTAAAACCAACAGGGCTTTACGGGCGTCGCCGCCTTCCAGATCTCCCAGATCAACATCTGACCGGTTGCTGATGAAATGATTAGCCAGGACGATCAAGATCAAACCCAGGAGCATGCCAGAAAAAGTTCGGAAGGGATTAATATGGGCCCCTTCCTGGATTAGATTATGACTGGCACCCAGCATTAAGCCAGCCGCAGCCGCCTGGAAAATGCTCAGCCACCAACGGTTGAAGTTTTTAAAGAAAATAAAAGGGATTACACCCAGACCGGTGACCAATGCAGTCAGGCTGGAAGCGATCAAGATGGTCCAGATGTTAACTGTGAGTTCCATTATTAATTCCTTTCTGCAAGTATGGCACGGCTGAAACCTATCCGCGGAAATCCCATTCCACAACCTAGTTCGACTGTAGTATCACCGACATTAATATAGAGAGACAGGATCTTCAATGGGTCCTGGTAGATCTTTCTGAGAGGGTTATCGAAGGTGAATAAAAACCACCAGGGGCAGGTCGGCTGTCGAATATTGATTATATCCATCAGAATCTTCCTATTCCAGATCTCATCCATCAGTGATTTTCTCCAGAAGTCCCGCCAGGGATTCTATCTCATCCTGGCTGAGATTCTCTATGATCCTTCGAGCCAAAATACTGTGGACTTCGTTATGTAATTCGTTGAATCGAAGACCTTTTGGAGTCAGGTGCAAGTAATAGATCCGGCCGTCATTCTCGGATCTTGTTTTTGTGAGATATTCCGCATCAATCAGTTTTTTTACGATCGTTGAAACGGAAGGCCTGGTAACGCCCAATTTTTCAGCAATATAGGCAGATGTAGGATCATCCAGGTTGGCGGCGGTTTCCAGGTAGTGCATCTGATTCATAGTAATATCAGAAAAACCTTCCTGTTCAAAGGCCTTGCTTTCCAGCTCACCCATTAACTGCGAGATCATCTCTACTGTTGCCAAAACTGCTGATTTATTATTCATAATAGTTAGTTTATCCTAACTAACTATTATTGTCAATCCAACAATTCCTTAAAACAATATCTATCCGGAATAATATCGACTGATAGGTTTATGACACGCCAGATCAATTATTTGCAGGGGAATGGACTAGCGGGGGCAAGTATATAACACTTACGTAAACCGGAATATACGCAAGTATTACAGAGGGTGAAAAAGAGGTTAAAACAGGGCCAAATATGAGCCAAAGTGACCGTAAATTCGCATCAGAAATCCTGCCATTCCAACACTTTGATCTGGGAGATTTTGTGGTCCGGACCATTCAAAACGACCCCACGCTGCAGCCTTCCACCAAGCACCAGTACATCAAAGCGATCGAAAACTACCTGAC
>JAGHAU010000262.1 GCA_021161345.1 Anaerolineales bacterium
GAGCTCTGAACCCGTGAACACGGGCCCGGCGCCTGATTTTCGGTTGATAGGTCCGTTTTGGCATCTTCTTGTGACTCCTTCAAATTTCATTCTCAAATACCGACGTGACATTATACCGTGAGGGGGTATTTTGGTCAAACTCCTTTGAAGAGTTTGATGTACTTAATTTTCCCCTCTTCCCAGAGGAAGATTCTGCACCATTTACATATACGTAACTCCACGGAATTAGTTCCTGGAGGATTATAATTGATTAAATCAAATAAATCACATAATAGTGGGTGAATATGTATTCCAGTATCATTAAAAAGCTGCCTGATAATCCGGTTCGTGAGGTAAGGATCGGTTTACATTGGACAGCGGTAGTAGTGGAAAAATCCAGTGGGCTTCAGTGTGGTCTGGCTTCTACATTGGAGGTGGACCACAATCATACCGGGGTGCCCACTATACCGGATCCCGGTCATCTGGCATCCCTTCCAGCCTTGGAATTGGCAGATTGGATCAATTCGGATATTCCCCTCAGGCGCAGTGTCGGCTGCGCGGCTATCAACGCCTTAATTCCCCAAGACCCCTCCCGCTGGGTGGATCAGAATGCGGATGAAGCCATCCTGGAACATGGCCGGGGGAAAAAGGCAGTTTTGATCGGGCATTTCCCGTTTGCAGATCACCTCAGGACAGAGCTGGAGGATTTTTCTGTTTTGGATCTTAACCCATCAGGGCAGGATCTGCCTGCCTCCGCTGCCCCTGATATGCTCCCGGATGCGGATCTGGTTGCTATCACAGGCATGACCTTTATTAACCATACCCTGCCTAGTCTATTGGCCCTGTGTAAAACGGGTGCCTATGTCCTGGTTCTGGGACCATCAACACCATTAAGTCCTGTAATGGCGGAGTTCGGTGTTAATTTGCTGGCGGGATCTATCATCGATGATATTCCAGCCGTTTTGTCTGCCCTGGGACAGGGCGCTAATTTCCGCCAGGTTCATAAGGCAGGGGTCAGATTGATCACCCAATTGGCGGCATGAGGAGTTGATGATTTTATGGCTAAGGATGAAATAATCTTTCAAACGATTGGTATGATTCACAGTCCTCATCAGGAGCTGACGGGTATGCCCATTCAACCCGCGTCAGCAGCGGGGGTCAAAGGTACTGTTGTTGTAGATCCGGCTTTTGAGGAGGGATTAAAGGATCTGGATGGGTTTTCTCATGTGATATTGGTATATTATTTCCATCAGGCCAAACTAGCGGACCTGCTGGTAAAACCATTTTTGGATGATGAAAAACACGGAGTATTCGCTACCCGGGCACCCCGCCGTCCCAATGGGATCGGGATCTCAGTAGTAAAGCTATTGGTAGTTGAAGGGAATATGCTTCGTGTTGAAAATCTGGATGTCCTGGATGGAACACCTCTACTGGACATCAAGCCCTATGTGCCTGATTTTGATAAACAGGAAGGGGTTCGGATCGGTTGGCTGGAACAAAGCCGGGGAGAGATTGATAAGAAAATGTCAGATAATAGATTTATTGATTAGTTATTTAAAAAAGGAAACCGTTTTCCTGAAATGATTATTTCTCTAGCGCCTTCTTCTGCCTCCACCGATCAGCGAAACATAATAAAGAAGCTGCATAACTGCAGTGAAAAGGGACGCTACATAAGTCAGCGCAGCTGCATTCAGCACCTGGTTCACTCCCCGCTCTTCCTCGGGTGAAGTGATAATGCCGCTGTTTCTCAGGAGGACCTTGGCTCGTGAGGAGGCGTTCAACTCGACAGGCAGAGTGGCCAGAGCGAAGATCGCGCCCCCTGAGAAGGCAAAAACTCCCAGCCAGGCGATACCAATCACATTCAATACCAGCCCCACAATAATTAAGATCCATCCCAGGGTTGATCCGATGTTGACTGCAGGAACGAGAATGGATCTCAAGCGCAGGAGGAAATATCCTTCCTGATCTTGCTGGGCATGGCCAAGTTCATGGGCAGCGATGGCCATTGAGGCCACAGAACTGCCCTGGTATACATTGCTGGAAAGGCTCAGTTCGGCCTTGCGGGGATCATAATGATCAGTGATCTGGCCCGGAATTTGATGGATGGCCATTTCCCTCAGGCCGCCAGCCCTGATAATTCTTTGGGCAGCTTCCAGGCCGCTGATACCGCTCTGGGTCTGGATCTGGCCCCATTTTCTATAGGTTGATTTAACGTACCACTGGGCGGCCAACATCAGCAATAAGGCCGGGGCCATATACAGCAGGTACTGGGGATTCCAATAAAACATGTCTTCTATACTTCTTTATCAATCCTGGATCAGATCTAATAACACTTCCACTGCTTTATCCAATTGGGGATCCAGATCGGCCAGGAATGCCTCTTCGGTATACTCCACCTCATATTCAGGCACAAGCCCGACAGCATGGATCTGGCGTTTGTCCGGAGTCAGCCAGCGAGCAATGGTTACCCGGATTGCTCCCTGATTATTATCCAGGGCGATCCAGTTCTGGACTGAGCCTTTTCCGAACGTAGTCGCTCCCACCAGCGGGCCGCGTTCATGGTCCTGGAAAGCACCGGCCACGATCTCTGACGCGGAAGCGGATCCTTCATTTACCAGCAGCACCAGGGGGATATCCGTAGCTAAACCGTTCTTTGAGGCTCTATAATCAATCATCTCCTCATCGCTGCCATAATCTTCGTAAAGGATTACTCCCTCGAAGATGAATTCAGATCCCACTTCAACAGCAGTTTGTAAATAACCGCCCCCGTTATTACGGAGATCGATTATTAAACCAACCGGGTCTTCAGCCAGGATCTCTGCCAGGTTATCCTGCAGTTCAGCCTGGGTTTCCGCGGCAAATGTCATGATAGCCACATATCCAATACCGTCATCCAGCATCTTGGATTCCACACTGGGTATCGAGATCTTGGCCCGGATGATGGTCACATCAAAAGGAGCTGCTTCTCCTTCTCGCTGGATGGTTAAGACCACGGTCGAGCCAGCAGGACCTAGTACCTTGCGGATAACAAGTGAACCATCCAGTCCAGTCATGTCCTCCCCATCGATCTTTATCACCTCATCACCGGGCAGTAAACCAGCTTCTTCAGCAGGAGATCCGGGCATGGGGCTGATTATTGTCAGAAATTCAGTTGAGGTATCTACCCAGGCGCCGATGCCTTCATATTCACCGTCCATGGGAATATTGGCCTGTGTGAATTGGTCCGGATTCATGTATGCAGTGTGCTCGTCCCCCAGGGATTCCAGCATGCCAGTGATCGCCCCTCTCATCAGTTCCAGGTCATCAACCGGCTGATCGATAAATTGATCATGGACAATATCCCAAGTTTCCCAGAAAGGGGAAAATAATTCTTCAGTCGATATATTAGCTGTTGGATCTCCCTCTGGTGAGGAGGGCTGAGTATTTGTGGATTGATCCAGCCAGTCCAGATCAGGTTGGGGAATAATCAAATTACCGACAATTGCCCCGGCTGAGAAAGTACCCACTACCAGAAACAGGCCGCCAAGAATTCCGATCAAGACCCATGTTTTTTTATTCATACTAATCTCCAATTATTCACTTTATTTACCCACTGAAAAAATAGCGGGGAATCCTTACAAGGTTATCACAAATCATTGAGATCAATCTTAGAAGAATATCAAAAATATATGGAGTGAATCTGTACCAGATCGATTTATCAAGAAAGCATTGAGTGTTTTCTCAGTCAGACCGGATACTGGGCAGCGTGATCACGTCTAGCGTAACAGGCCGCCCCAGCGCGCTTTCCAGTGCCTGGTCAAGTTCATTCACATCGTTCTGCGATAACGGATCTGCTGATCGGACAGTCGCGCCGATAAACACCTGGCCTTTTATCCGTGACCGATCAATCTCCAGATCGGAGAAATTATCCAGAAGTTCAGATTCTTTTAAAATTTGCTGAATAGTTTGATCCTCCCGACCCTTTTGGATAATATTGTTCATGATGATAGCCAGGGGAATGGTGATGACAACCACGAGAAGGATCATACCTGTGATCCCCCGTCGGATCCGCTTCTGGATCTCTGGCTGCAGGTTCAAAGGATGAATGCCGAGCAGAGTAAAGATGATGACTCCGGCCAGACTGATAGTGATCAGGTTTGTAATAAAAAGCAATAAAGCGCCGCTGGCAGCCTGCATATTGCCATTGGCCAGGCCCAAACCAACCACGCTCAGCGGAGGGGCGAGGGCTGCGGCAATGGCCACGCCTGGTAAAGCCGCGCTTACCTCTTTACGGCTCAGGGCGTACGCACCAGCCATGCCTGATGCCAGGGCGATGAATAGATCTAATAATGTGGGTTGAGTCCTGGCCATGATTTCCGGAGTCATCTCCTTTAGTGGGGAGAGTAAACCAACCAGGATAGAAACAACGACTGTTGCCATAACTCCCTTGAACATGGCTTCAAGGGATGTGCGAACCAACCTTACCTCTCCCAGGACGATGCCAAGGGAGAAACCCAGGATAGGTGACATCAAGGGGGCAACCAGCATGGCACCGATAACAACAGCAGGGCTGTTTAATAATAGTCCCAAAGTGGCAATGATCGAGGACAAAATGATCAGGATAAAATAATCCTGTCCTGGCTGGGCGTCGTTGGTCAGGTCTTCCCTTACTTCCAGCTGGTCTTCGGTTGTCAGGGTTGGGAACATGTTGAATACCATTCCCAGGAATTTTCTGTACCAGAATTCAGATGCGCCGCTGTAGCCTTTTACCATCACCGATGAATTCGGCGCTTGGGAGGCAATTCGCTGTGGGATACTGCCAAAGGCAAACTGGTCAAATCCTCCTTGTTCAGAGGCCCCGATGATAACCAGATCATGGTTTTCTGCTTCCGAGAGAATGCCAGCTAGCGGAGAACTGGCTGTAATAATTTTTTTCTCCGGATCCTTTTCAAAAGGCAGGTCCTGGAAGGTTTTATCAAGGATGCGCTGGTTTTCTGCCATGCGGTTGATGGAAGCTCGTCCAACCTGGACATATAATCCGGTCACTTTGGCTCCGTTTCTCTGAGCCAAAATTGAAGCCAGATGTGCGCCAATGGGAGCATTTGGTCCGCCGGCGGTTGGGACCAGGATGGATTTAATCTCCTTCCAATTAAATCCCTTCACGATCAATACGTCACAGGGCGCATCAGTTATGATCGGATCAAGCACCGGTCCCATTGATCTGGAAATAGTCCTGGTTTCACCTCCTCCCCATCCAACCAGGATCTGATCTACGTCTTCTTCCCTGGCAGTATCAAGAATCCCTTCAGCGATGCTGCGAGAAACCCGGGTCATGGTCTGAACCCGGAATTCTTCCTTGGTTGCCTGATCGATGGCTCGGTCTAGCAGCATGCGGTTGGCTTCAGCTTCGATGCGACCATCAGTGAGGGGAAGCTGGTTGGGTACAGTGATCACTTGCAAAGCGATTACTTTGCCATTTTCAGGTTTTGCCAGGGTTCCGGCCAGATGAAGCAGGGATTCCGCTGTCGCGGGATTGGATATCGGGACGAGGATCCTTTTATTTTGTTTGGGTATATCCTCTTTCAGGGGAGTTTTAAATACAGTAATGCCTTCCTTGGCTTTGATACTGTGATGTCGGCCATATACCAGAAAGAAGATCAATCCGATAAATAGCAGCAAACCAGCGGTCAGTAAATACTCGGTCCAGATCAGGCCTAATAATAGATCAAATATCAATACCAGGGCAGGTATCCAGGGATGGATTGGCAGCTGGAATGGAGAAATGATCTGTTTCTGGCGTGTCAGGGTGAAGTTAACCGCTATAAGAACTGTCAGATAAAATAGACTTCCCAAACCTGCCAGATAACTCAAGCTGATCATTTGCGTTGCCAGAACTAATCCTGCTACCAATAGCATTATGAAGATCGGCTTTTTGGACCGCTGATGGATCTTCAAAAAGACATCAGGCCAGAAACCATCCCGGGCCATGGTATAAAATTGCCGGATCACAAACGAGAGAATACGATCCAAAGCAAGGGGCATGGCCGCCAAGCTTAGTACAGCCATACCAGTCTGGACCCAATTGACGCTCCATGATCCTGTCAAATCGATCAGGGGATTTAATAAGGTTGAGGAAAAACCCGGGGATAAAACGCCCAGAACGATCGCAAAAACCAGGGCGGGAATGATACCAGCCAGAATACCGGAAACCAGGAAGACTTTTGGGGCGTTTATAGATCGATTGTTCAGGTCTCCCTTATAACTGGCCGCGATTTCCAGACCTAAATAAGGAATTAGCAGAAGTGTAAAAACTCCCCGCCAATCCCCCCGGATTGGTACCAGGTTAGCTGTATTTATTTTGGGTAGAGCGATAAGGAAGCCAACCAGGATTATTGACAGGATCGGGACCAAGAAATAATACTGACGCCATTTGCGATTAGGGAGAAGTTTATATCCGCTTACTAACAAAAGGGTTGCAGCGGCAATAGGGAAAGCAGGTATAGACCACCCAAATAATCCTTCCAGCAGAACAGCTGTCTGTCGTCCAAAAGCCTGAATAATCAGTCCGGCGGCGCTCAATCCGGCCAGGATCGTCAACCAGCCGGTAAGAAAAGCCAACCAGTTTCCTTCTTCACAGCTTTGAACCATTTGGTAAGCCCCTCCGCTGCGGGGAAGGCTTTGTGAAAGTTCCAGATACCCAAGAAAGTTAATGCCAACAAAAATGATCAGAACGATTGAGACCAGGGGCAGAATTGTGCCAGACAGCTGAACCAGATCACTCAACAGAACAAGGATGGACAGAACCAGCATCACTCCCAGACTCTTTAGAACAGCACGGGAAAAACTTATCCCATAGCTGAACTGGATTTGTAGAGATCGGGTTTTTTCGCTCATGATTCATCCTTTGCCTCACCCTGACTTTCAGTGAGGATTCGTTCAAGATTCCAGGTTATGGTCTTCGTCTTTACCATTCCATAAATGGGGCATATTTTCCCTGATTGCATGAATGGTTGGCAGGTGATAATCAGCCTGGCCTGGAATTCCATTTTCGCCAACCAGGGCAGTCGTAAAGCCGATCTTTTTGGCTCCATTAAGATTTACCAGCAGGTCATCGAATAAGACACAATTCTTGGGATCAACCTCACCTGCCCTGGCGAGCGCGATCTGGTAGGCTTTTGGGTTTGGTTTTACGACAAAGTCCATTGATATCAGGTCAACGATCCCGGTAAAAAGATCTGCTATACCTAATTCATTCAAAACTCCATCAGCATGACGCCGATCTGCATTGGTGAAGATCCATAAATCCTGGGGCAGGGAAATTAACAGATCTCTCAGGGCCTGGTCATGCTCCAGGTATTGATCCAGTGGAAGATCATGCACATAAGCCAGGTAATCATCTGGATCAACCTGGTGATGGATCCTCAAACCTTCCAGAGTTGTTCCGTAGGTGGTCCAGTATCGGTCCCTGGTCGCGGGGATGATATCTTCTGCGAGGCCCAGCTCTCCCCTCATAAACTGATAGATCCTGAGCCGGATCTGGTCCCAAAGTCCGTTGGAGGATGGATATAAGGTGGCATCAAGGTCAAAAAATAAGGTTGAAAATGACATAACCGAATTATACCTGAAACGTCCTGGCTGAATCTGGCCTGGTGCTTGAGTTGAGGCCTCCCCGCTGGACTTCTCTCCGTTATAATACCTGTATGTCCATACAAATACTTTCAGAAGAAGTTGCCTCACAAATAGCTGCCGGGGAGGTTGTAGAACGGCCTTCTTCCGTTGTAAAAGAGCTGATCGAAAATGCACTCGATGCGGGGGCGGATCAGATCACAGTCCTGGTCAAAGAAGCCGGCAGGCGATTGATAGAAGTGAACGATAATGGTAAAGGCATCCCGGCTGAAGAATTGAAGTTGGCTGTGCACCGCCACGCTACCAGCAAACTGAAATATGCTGCCGATCTGTTTAGAGTTTCTACCCTGGGATTCCGGGGTGAGGCCCTGGCTTCAATTGGATCTGTCTCTTATCTGACTTTATTATCCCGTGTTCAGAAAGAGGATCTGGGAGGTTCTATCAGGGTAGAAGGGGGAGAGATCCATCCTGCTGAGAATCTGGGAATGCCGCCGGGAACAACTGTTCGGGTGGAGCATCTTTTTTATAATGTGCCCGCCCGCTTAAAATTTCTTAAGACCGATCGCACCGAAAAGAGACACATCAATGATATGGTCAGCCGCTACAGCATGGCCAACCCCGGGGTTCGGTTTAAGCTGCACCATGACGATGAACTGGTCTTCCAGACTACTGGAAGCGGCCATGTTCGAGAAGTGATTTCCTCTGTTTATGGAGTTGGTACTGCAAAACAAATGATCAAAGTCATTTACGAGGATGAAAATCTGGCACTGACCGGCTTTATC
>JAGHAU010000245.1 GCA_021161345.1 Anaerolineales bacterium
ACCAAAGTAGCGGCATTGCAGGGTTATGGTGACTTCATGGCGTTTGATCAGATCGATAAAGCGCCGGAAGAGAAAGAGCGCGGGATCACGATCAGTATTTCCCATGTGGAATACGAGACCGAGGCCCGGCACTATGCCCATGTGGATATGCCCGGACACCGTGACTACATCAAAAACATGATCACCGGAGCAGCGCAGATAGACGGCGCGATCCTGGTGGTGGCAGCCTCCGACGGCCCGATGCCGCAGACACGCGAGCACCTGCTGTTGGCCCGCCAGGTGGAAGTGCCCAGCGTAGTGGTGTACCTGAACAAGGTAGACCAGATGGACGACCCCGAGCTGTTAGAATTGGTGGAAATGGAACTGAGAGAGCTGTTGAATGAGTACGGCTTCCCCGGCGACGAGACCCCGATCGTGAAAGGCAGCGCCCTGGCAGCGTTAGAGAGCACCAGTGAAGACGTGGATGCCCCCGAATATGAGAGCATTCGAGAACTGCTGCGAGTGGTTGACGAATACATTCCGCAGCCGGAACGAGAAGTTGACAAACCGTTCTTCATGGCGGTGGAAGACGTGTTCACCATCAAAGGTCGCGGTACTGTCGTGACCGGAAGGATCGATCGCGGAAAGATCCACACAGGTGACCCGGTAGAGATCATTGGTCTGCAGGATGAGGTCATGGATACCGTGGTGACTGGCGTAGAGATGTTCCACAAGATTCTGGATGATGGACAGGCAGGAGATAACGTAGGTCTGCTGCTGAGAGGAATGGATCGAGAAGAAGTGGAACGCGGAATGGTAATAGCCAAACCGAAGAGCATCAAACCGATCACGAAATTCAAATCTGAGGTCGTGGTATTGAAACCGGAAGAAGGTGGACGGCACAAACCGTTCTTCACCGGGTACCGGCCGCAGTTCTACATTAAGACCATCGACGTGACAGGGACGGTCACCCTGCCAGAAGGTATTGAGATGGTAATGCCTGGCGACAACGTGAATATGGACGTGGAACTGATCGTTCCCATCGCGCTGGAGCAGGGTGGAAAGTTCGCTATTCGAGAAGGTGGTCTGACGGTTGCGTCCGGCGTGGTCACCGAGATCTTAGAGTAGTACTTCCCAAATTATTGGAACAGGATTTTACTTATGGCAGGAAAAAAAGGAATCAGACCGGTAATTACTTTGGAATGCACTGAGTGCAATGAAAGGAATTATACGTCTGAAAAGAATAAGAGAAATGATCCGAATCGGATGGAGCTGAAGAAATACTGTTCCAGATGTCGGAAACATACACTGCATCGAGAAACGAAGTAAGGATAATCATAGTGATCGCCCAAGTGTTATCACAAAGGCGATCACCTGTTGCCAGACTCTAGGCCAGTAGCTCAATTGGCAGAGCACCGGTCTCCAAAACCGGGGGTTGTGGGTTCGATTCCTACCTGGCCTGCCTATTTCATTTGCTTGACGCCGTCTCAATGGGCGGCGTTTTGAACGTAAAAGGAGTTTGATGTGGCTGTAAAAAAGAAACAACAAAAAGGTCTCAGTAAGTTTTACCGCGAGACTTCTGCTGAATTAAAAAAGGTTTCCTGGCCAACCCGGGATGAGGCAATCCAATTGACCAGAGTTGTGCTCATTGTGATCTTTGTGATGGGTGCATTCTTGGGTCTGCTGGACTATGCTTTCACCCAGTTGTTCGGCTTGATCCTGAGCGCCTAGAAGCTACCCCGTCTGCTCCTGGAAGTACAGACTATGGATATACACGAGAACGAAGACCAAATGCATGAAATAGAGCCGCTTTCCAGCGATCCTCAACCGATACCTGAACCGGAACAACCTGAAGAAGAAACCCAGGTTGTTGAACCCGAATCGGAACCTGTCGTCCTGGATCAGGAATCTGAAGAAGAGGAACAGAATGCGGAAGCAGAGGCTGAAGCGGAATCTGATGATTCCCCAACCTCTGACTCTGCTCCCCTGGAGATCCTGGAAGATCTGCCGGTGATGGAATCTGTTCCTGAACCAGAGCCTGAGCCTGAACCAGAATCAGAACCTGAACCAGAATCAGAACCTGAACCAGAACCTGCTCCTGAAGAAGAAATCGAACCTGAAGCAGAAATGGAACCGGATGAAGACCTGACTGAGAATACGATCGAACCGGTTGTAAAAGAAGCTGCGGCTGTGCAGGATAAGTATGCTGCGGTCGAGAAAGAGATTCTGTCTGATCCTGAAGATCAAAATAAAAGTATTGACCCCTATGCTGCGTTATCTGCCCATGAAGATCCAGTCGGGCCTGATGGAAGAGCATGGTATGTGATCCATTGTTATTCCGGCAACGAGGATAAAGTTCGCCATAATATATTGCAGCGGATCGAGTCCATGACTATGGATGACCTGATCTTCGATGTGGTTGTTCCGACTGAAGATGAAGTTAATATCAAAAATGGTGAACGGGTGACAGTCGAAAAGAAAGTATTCCCGGGATATATCCTGGTTTATATGATCTTGACAGAAGAATCCTGGTATATGGTCCGAAACACTCCTGGTGTGACCGGATTTGTAGGTATGGGAAACGACCCCACAGCGCTGCAGCCAGAAGAAGTCGCCCGGATTCTCAAGCGTATGGAATCTGAATCCCCGCGTATTAATGTCACTTTCCGGACTGGAGAACGAGTCAGGATAGTGGATGGGCCTTTTGAAGATTTTTACGGAAAAGTTTCAGAAATAGACATGGACCGGGCTACAGTCCGGGTCATGGTTAATTTCTTCGGCCGGGAAACCCCGGTTGAATTGGACTTCCTTCAGGTGGAGGAAGCCTAGTCATTAAAATTTGTGGGAGGATAAAATTCCGCTAATACCACGAAGGAGAATATTGTGTCGAAAAAAGTAAAAGCAAATGTAAGATTACAGATTGAAGCAGGCAAAGCAAATCCCGCCCCGCCCATTGGTCCTGCTCTGGCAGCGCACGGCATCAACTTGATGGCCTTCTGCAAGGAATATAATGCCAGGACATCTGACCGCATGGGTGATATCATCCCTGCTGATATCACCATCTTTTCTGATGGTTCCTTCAAATTCGTCCTGCGCACATCCCCGGCAGCCGTTTTGTTGAAGAAAGCAGCTGGTATTGAAAAGGGCTCAGCAGAACCCAATAAGGAAAAAGTGGCAGAGATAACCCGCGATCAACTGCGGGAGATCGCTCAGACCAAAATGAAGGACCTCAACGCTGTTGATATCGAAGGCGCTATGCGCCAGATCGAAGGTACAGCCAAGCAAATGGGGATTACGATTAAGAAATAATTTCTGGTGGGAGGATAGTTGACTATCCGCTAATACCACAAGGAGATTTAAATGGCAAAACACGGAAGAAAATATTCAGAAGCATTTGAGAAAATCGATCGCGATAATAAATATACTCCGCTGGAAGCTGTCACAATGGCAAAGGAACTTTCCTATGCCAATTTTGACGAGACCGTGGAACTCCATGCCCGGTTGGGTGTTGACCCCCGTCACGCTGAACAGATCGTTCGTGACCTGGTAAACCTGCCCCACGGCCTTGGAAAAACTGTGAGAGTCCTGGTATTTGCCCAGGGTGAAGACGCTCAGGCTGCCCGGGATGCGGGGGCTGACTACATCGCTGATGGCGATGATTTGATTAACAAGATCAAAGACGGCTGGTTCGAGTTTGATATTGCTATCGCTACCCCAAACATGATGGGAAAAGTTGGCGTCCTGGGTCCGATCCTTGGTCCTAGAGGTATGATGCCGAACCCCAAAGCTGGAACCATGATCCCCGGTGAAGATCTTCCGCGGGTGATCGAGGAATCCAAATCAGGCAGGATCGAATACAGGGTTGATAAAACAGCCAATATTCATGTACCGATTGGAAAGGTATCCTTCACAGCTGAGCAGTTACATGATAATATGAGTGCGCTCATGGAATCAATTGTGAGCAACCGACCGCCATCTACCAAAGGTGTATAAGTCAAGAAGGTTGTTTTGGCAACTAGCATGGGTCCTGGCATTATCGTGGATCCGGTCCTGGCGGCAGAAATGGAATTCGAATAGAATTTTCATTTCATAAATTTATTAATAACAAAATACTTGTTTACCAGAGAAAGCTGGTGTTTTCCTAGAAAACTTAATTACCAGCTCAGGTAGAACTTCAAAATCTTCGGATTTTCAAAGTCTTTATCTGCTGGTTAGATAAAGACTTTTTGTTATCTAAGCAGAACTGAACCCGATTTGAAGGAGGTGAAATACTTTGGCTATTTCAAAGCAGCAAAAGGAAGAACTCGTAGAGCAGTACAAAAAATGGGTTGCCGAGAGCGATGGATTGATCCTGGCTAACTACACTAATTTGTCTGTCAAGGATATCAGCGGTCTCCGCAAAGAGGTTCGAGATATCGGCGGCGAGTTCCATGTTATCAAAAACACGCTGGCTAAAAGGGCATTCGAAGAGATCGGCAGGGAATTTGAGGAAGGCATTTTTCTTGGGCCTACCGCCCTGGGTGTTTCCTATGAGAATCCTACTGGCCTTGCCAAGGTCCTGAAGAAATTTTCTAAGGATACTGGCACAATCGAGATCAAAAGCGGTTACCTGGCAGATCGCCTGATGACTGTTGAAGAGATCGTAGCGATGGCAGATCTGCCGTCATTTACCGAGATGCGAGCTAAATTGCTGGCTACCATTGCAGCTCCGGCTTCCCAACTCGTCCGAACACTGGCAGAACCTGGTCGATCATTGGCCGCAGTGCTCAAGGCTCGTTCAGAGCAAGAGATTGCAGCGTAGTACTAAGAAAAAGAATTACGGATTAATTGCCGTTATAAGGAGAAAAAAATGGCTGATATCAAAAAAATTAAAGAAGAACTGGATAAATTAACAGTCCTCGAAGCAGCAGAATTAGTTTCTATGCTGGAAGAGGAATGGGGTGTTTCTGCTGCTGCCCCGGTAGCTGTTGCTGCCGTTGCCGCAGGCGGAGATGGTGATGCTGGTGACGCCAAGACCGAATTTGACGTTGTCATCAAAGACACCGGACCAAAGAAAATAGAAGTCATCAAGGCTATTCGTGCAATCACAAGCCTTGGGCTGAAAGATGCCAAAGATATGGCAGAAGCTGCAGATTCAAAGATTCTCGAAGCCGCTGGCAAAGATGCCGCAGAAGAAGCAAAGAAACAATTGGAGGAAGCTGGCGCGACCGTCGTGCTTGCTTAATCAATCAAACGGGTTCAGAAAGGCCGCCCCGGATTTTTCCCGGGCGGCCTTTTGCTTTAATTTGGGATTTTAATGCGTAATCGGTAATCTTTCATTGCGAAACGGGAGCGTAGCGAACAACGAAGCAATCTGAACAATCTCTATCTGAAACCTTCCTATGGGTTAAAGAATCCTACCCTTTTTATGGTCAGTTGGTTCCTCTATATTTCAGTTTGGATCTAATTGAGATTGCTTCGGATGGTGCACATACTCGCAATGACATTTTCTTATCACGCTCGGTCAGAGGGAAACGATAACAGCATCTCTAAGGACATCAATCCCTTTTACTGGGTCTTCCGTTGACTCTCACTCGCCTTCTGGCACAATGAAGCACCACCCGCGTTCAACCATTCCTGCAGGCGGGCGCTGTGATCCAAGCCGTTCTTAGCATCCTTGTATATCTTTAACCCCCAATAAACATAACGAGTCATCTCATCCGGCCATTTTTCCTCAGGGAGGGATGCTCCATTTATACCCCCGTTATAACCCGCCAGGGCCAGTCGTGAATTACCGCCTGCTTCCTTGGCCTGGCGCAAATACTGCAAACCTCTTTTGGCGTTGGTATTGGGCTGGTATGGATTTTCCCCTTCACGGAAATGATAGGGCATAACCTGAAAAAGACCTTTGGCGCCTGATCCGGACTCGGCCAACATAAAACCACAAGATTCAATTTGCATTACTGTAGCCACCAGGTTGGGATCCAGCTGGTAGGTTTCACTCCAAATTAAAATTTCCACCTCCCAGAACTGAACCTCGGGAGTGAAGACGTGTGAAATTCCAAATTGGAGTTCTGGCTGTTCAATCGCGGAAAGGGCAGGGGATTCTGCCTGGACGATCTCGATCTTATTCAAACCGAAAACAAGGAAAGAACTGGTAATCAGGACTGCAAGAACCGGGATCAAAAAACGACGCAGGCAGCCCGGAGGATTGGCGTAGGCTGCCTGCGTATCAAAGGGGGGAGGAGGAGAAGAATACATCAATCCCCTTAATGATTTTCCCTTCCGGTAGCGGAAAGCGGCTGATAAGAGGGCTCTCGTTGAGGAGTCCGTACAGCCGGTTTGGGTAATGGGCGGTAACCAGAAGCCGGTTTCACCCGGCTGGAAACAGGCGCTTTACGGGTTGAATGAGCAAACTCTACCCGCAGCTGATCCCTGCCAAAGTAGCG
>JAGHAU010000127.1 GCA_021161345.1 Anaerolineales bacterium
GTTTCAAGAAAGTTGCCTATCGTCAATTTGCTTTTGGCATGATCACCGTCCATTGGGGCGAAAAATGAGCGGCATCCAGCCATCCCCCCAGGCAGCAGAACGAGGAGAACCGTCCTATATCTGGAGAGCCGGCCAGCAGCGCAGATTAGAAATGCTCAAGACAGCCGCCGGAGACAGGATCCAGGGCAGGTTGCTGGAAAACGGCTGCGGGGTTGGTTTGTACCTGGAACACCTTTTCCCGCTGGGGTGCGAGGTAGTAGGCCTGGAATTCGAGTTTCAGCGAGCGCTGGAAGCAAAAAGGGTTGCTGATTCTGTACTGGGTGGCGCAGGGGAATTTTTACCTTTCCCAGAAAATAGCTTCGACTTGATCTTGAGCAACGAAGTTATCGAACATGTGGTTGATGACCAAAAAGCAATCCAGGAAATGGTCCGAACGCTTGTTCCCGGAGGGCGGATGATCATCTTTTGCCCCAACCGCTGGTACCCCTTTGAAACTCACGGAATCTATCGGAGAGGCAAATACCACTTTGGAAATAAATTCCTGGTCAATTATTTACCCAAAATTCTCCGGAACCGGCTGGCACCTCATGTCCGGGTCTATTCGCGGAGGGATTTGGGGGAACTGTTCCAGGGTCTGCCTGTCAAATTCATCGCTCAAAAGGTGCTCTTTGGCGGTTATGATAATATTATCGGCCGGTTCCCCAAACTGGGACGCTGGCTGAGAGCGTTCCTCTATTTGATCGAAAAAACACCGCTCCAGTTCTTGGGTTTATCCCATTATTGGGTTGTGGAAAAGAACTGAAGGAAGAAATAATGATCGAAAATATCGAAAACCTGGTCGGCGATGCACTCCGGGAACGGGGCTGGCGGCTGGCAATAGCAGAATCCTGCACGGGCGGTTTGATTGGCCACAGAATCACCAATATTTCCGGTTCATCCACCTATTATCTGGGCAGCATTACTGCTTATGCCTATCGGGCTAAAGTTCGCTTGCTAGGAGTATCCTGGGATACACTGGAAAAATTTGGCGCGGTGAGTGAAGAAACCGTCAGCGAAATGGCCAAGGGCGTCCGGCATGCGCTGGCAGCAGATATCGGATTATCTGTCAGCGGGATCGCCGGACCAACAGGAGGGACCCCGGATAAACCGGTAGGCTTCGCCTGGATCGGGTTGAGCACTCCTAAAGGGATCTGGACCTTGCAGCATAATGCTGGCGGAAACCGGATCGAGAACAAAGAAGAAGTAGCCCAAATAGCGCTGGAATTCTTGTACGAATTCCTGTCATCCAATGGAAAAGATTGATATCACCACTCGTTTCAAACGGGACGGATCCCTGATCCCGATCGATTTTTCTCTGGAAGATCAGACTGTACAGATCTTAAATGTCGGCCGTCAGTGGGATAACGAAAAAGGCAAACATATCCTGGTGATGGATTTTAGAGAAAACACTTACCACTTATTTTTTCAACTTAGCGACCTGAGCTGGTATTTGATAAGGGATATCAAACCCGGCCCGGGCTCTATTTAATAGGAGATATGATGAGCGATACTGTCCAAGATAATCTGGTTGTGATACTGGACTATACACTGATCGTGGATGAGGAAGTCATGGAAAGCACCGACGATGGCGAACCGATCGTTTTCATACAGGGCATCGGCCAAATCATTCCCGGGTTAGAATCAGCTCTTTACGGAATGAAGGTTGGTGAGAAGAAAACTGTGGTCATCGAGCCAGAAAATGCCTACGGAGACTATGACCCGGATTCACTTGAAATAGCCAAAAAGGAAGAGTTTAGCGAGGAAATTCCCCTGGATGTGGGCACCTTTCTGGACTTGAGTGATGATGAGGGCGAGGTGCTCAGCGCCCAGATCATCGATGAAGATGAAGATACCGTCACTTTGGACTTCAACCACCCCCTGGCCGGAAATACTTTGACCTTTGAGATCACCCTCTCTGCCCTGCGCCCTGCTTCTGAAGAAGAGCTGGACCACGGGCATGCGCATTCGTAGAAAAAAGAAGTTAAAGGACTGAGTTCCTTCAAGGGACTCAGTCCTTATTGTATATTGGCATTGGGGGATATGTATGCCAATATCGAAAGCCAAATTAATCCCAGGATATTATTATCATATCTATAATCGTGCCATAGATAGCTGCCGATTATTCAAAGAAGAGAGGAACTACGAATTTTTCCTTTCAAAGATAAAAAAATATTTATTGCCCGTTTCTGAAGTACTGGCATATTGTCTCATACCCAACCATTACCACCTTCTAGTAAAGATACGAGAAGATGGATTCTCTGAATCAATGCATAAGTTGGCTCTCTCATATGTCGTTTCCATCAACAATACTTATCAATGAAAAGGCCACCTATTTCAAGGGAGCTTCCAGAGAATACTGGTTAAAGATTACAACTATCTCCTTACCCTATCTCATTACATACACTGCAATCCAGTAAATGGAAAACTGAGGGACGAAGTCCCTTTAAGGGACTTCGTCCCTGTATAATTATGGCGAAGGGGGAAGTATATGTCTGTTAAGAAAGTCGACTTAATTCCGGGGTACTACTACCACATCTACAATCGAGCCGTATCAAATAATTTGCTCTTTATTGAAGATAAGAATTATTGTTATTTCCTAACAAAAATTAAAAAATATCTTCTCGCTGGATCAGAAGTACTCGCATATTGTTTGATGCCCAATCATTACCACCTAATAGTAAAGATCAAATCAGATCTATTTTCCTCATCAATGCATAAATTTGCTTTATCCTATGTAGTTGCCTTCAATAAGATGTATCATCGGAAAGGACGTTTGTATATAAGTCCTTTTCAAAGAATCTATATTCAAAATCCATCGTATCTTCTCCATTTATCTAAATATATTCACACAAATCCCCTAAAAGCCAAACTAGTAACAGGCGTTGGTGACTGGAAATATTCAAGTTATTGTGAATATATCGGTAAAAGAGAAATTGATTTCATTAGTCCTGGATTTATCTTGGATATTCTGAGTGATGATATTAATTCGAGAATTGTTGACCAGCAAAGAGCTTATAGAGATTACGTAGAAGATAACGATTCGATCTAAAAGGGACGAAGTCCTTCGGAAGGACTTCGTCCCATAAAAAACTCCGGAAGCTAATGTTTTTTTGAGTTTTATCCCTTCACCACTTCCCCCACCTTTTCCGCTGTGAATTTCAAGCCCTTCGCCCCTTCCTCAACCTGGATAGTATCACCAACTTTATACTCCCCGGAAAGGATGGCCAGTGCCAGGGGATCCTGCAGTTCTTTCTGGATGGTCCGTTTAAGCGGACGGGCGCCGTAATCGGGATCAAAACCCAGCTCGGCCAGATATCCCTGCGCTTTCTGGCTGACTTTCAGAGTATAACCCTGGGTGCGGACCAGTTCTTTCACCCGCTTAAGCTGAATGCCAACAATCTCCTGGATCTGCTCCCGGGTCAGAGGATGAAAATGAACGATCTCATCCACCCGGTTGAGAAACTCAGGCCGAAAGACCTGCTTTAAGGCCTTTTGTGTGATCTCGGTCACTTGTTCCTCACTCAAATCCCGGGACCAGATTTCACTGCCGACATTGCTGGTCATGATCACAACCGTATTCCGGAAATCAACCGTCCTGCCCTGGCCGTCCGTTAACCTGCCGTCATCCAGAAGCTGAAGCAGCGTGTTAAAGACCTCCGGATGAGCTTTCTCGATCTCATCAAACAGAACAACGCTGTACGGGCGCCTGCGGACCGCTTCTGTCAGCTGGCCGCCTTCTCCGTAACCGACATAACCAGGAGGTGACCCGATCAGGCGGCTTACAGTGTGTTTTTCCTGGTATTCACTCATATCGATCCGGACCATGGCGTCCTGGTTATCAAACAGGAATTCAGCCAGTGCCCGGGCCAGTTCTGTTTTGCCCACACCGGTTGGGCCGATAAATATGAACGAACCGATGGGACGGTCTGGATCCTGGATGCCGGCCCGTGACCTACGAACTGCGTTGGCAACAGCCAGGACCGCTTCATCTTGTCCGATCACGCGCTGGTGAAGGCGGTCCTCTATCTGGAGCAATTTCTGAGTTTCGCTTTCAATCAGGCGCGAGACAGGGATACCAGTCCAGCGTGAAATAACGCCGGCAATTTCCTCAGCATCTACTTCTTCCTTCAGCAGGGCACCATCGGCCTGGATCTCTCCCAGACGAATTTCTTTCTTTTTGAGATCCTCTTCAAGGTCCCTGAGAGTTCCATACTGCAGTCTGGCTGCAAGCTCCAGGTCAGCCTCGCGTTCCGCTTTTTCAATTTCGACCCGAGTTTGATCGGTTTCCCGTTTAATCTGGCGAATTTCACTGATGACTTCCTTTTCAGTCATCCAGCGGCTCTGCAGCTGCTTCTGTTCCTCTTTAAGGTTGGCGAGTTCTTCCTTTATTTTTTCCAGCCGAGCAATGGATGATTTATCAGGCTCTTTCTTGAGAGCCTGTCGTTCGATCTCCAGCTGCATGATCTGACGATCGACTTCATCCAGGGCTCGGGGCTTGGAATCGATCTCGGTCCGGAGGCGGGCTCCTGCCTCATCGATCAGGTCAATGGCCTTATCCGGCAGCTGGCGGTCGGCAATATAGCGGTTGGACAGGGTCGCTGCCGCAATCACAGCCGGGTCAGTGATCCGCACACCATGATGGATCTCATAGCGCTCCTTTAAACCTCTCAATATGCTGATTGTGGATTCAACGCTGGGCTCTTCCACCAGCAGAGGCTGGAAACGCCGTTCCAGGGCAGCATCGGATTCGATGTATTTTCGATACTCATCCAGTGTGGTGGCTCCGATCAGATGGAGCTCACCGCGGGACAGCATCGGTTTTAACATATTGCCGGCATCCATCGCACCCTCGGCTGCTCCAGCGCCAACCACGGTGTGCATCTCGTCCAAAAACAGAAGGATCTCTCCGGCCGCCGAGGTGATCTCCTGCAAGACAGCTTTCAGGCGTTCTTCAAATTCGCCCCTGTATTTTGCGCCTGCGACCAGAGCGCCCATATCCAGCTGGATCAAGCGTTTATTTTTGAGGCCTTCCGGAACATCACCGTTAACTATACGCTGGGCCAAACCCTCCACAATGGCAGTTTTTCCCGTTCCAGGCTCACCGATCAAAGCCGGATTGTTTTTGGTCCGCCTGGACAGGATTTGAACCAGACGGCGGGTTTCCTGATCACGGCCGATCACAGGATCCAGTTTTCCCCGCCGAGCCAGATCGGTCAGATCCCGGCCATATTTTTCAAGAGCCTGGTAAGTGCCTTCTGGCGTCTGATTGGTGACCCGCTGCGATCCGCGGATTTCCACTAAAACTTCGAGTACAGCATCCTTGGTTAAACCAAAACCTTCCAGGCGCGCACCTTCCTGGCTTTCTATTAGCCCAAGCAATATATGTTCAGTTGAGACATATTCATCCCCCATGCCTTTGGCATGGCGTTCAGCGGCGGATAATACATCAGCTGTATTCCGGCTCATGCTAACCCGCACGTTTCCGCCATATACTTTGGGATGGTCGGAAATCTCATCCCAGAGCTCCTGTTTGAGACCATCGGTGCTGCCTGAAATGCGCCTGACAACCGCGCTGACAGTGCCCTCACTCTCCTCGAGCAGGGCGTACAGCAGGTGGGCAGGTTCAATTTCCTGGTGATTTTGATCTTCAGCCAGCCGCTGGGCACGCATAACAGCCTGCTGAGACTTTGAGGTATATTTTTCTAAGTCCATTTTTTCCTCTATATTTCTCCCCCACTGAGCGAGACAACCCGCTCGAGGGGTTGATATCAATATTAATTATAGAGTCCGAATCTAAGAATGGAATTAGAGATTTATAAATGGAAGGTATGATTTGTCTGTCCGGGAAAAATACTTCAGCCAAGGCTGCTGGCAAGCTACCATCTAATTGACAATAACCTCGAACTCGCCATCACTTACGTGCACCTGGAGCTTCTCCCCACTGCTGGCCTGGTTGACCTGGTATACCGTTGAGCCATCCTCAGCTGTCAGGATGGCATAACCACGTTTCAGGATCGCCTCTGGATTCAAGGCTGACAGCCTGGCCTGATAGGCGAGGCACACATCCCGGGAGGTTTTCATGATCGCTCCCATCCCCCTGCCCATCCGGCCATCCAATTCATCCAGGCGCTGGCGTCCGTTGCTGATCTGATTTGAAGGTGAGAGCCTGTCGATCTGGGTTGAGAAATTTTCCATCTTCCAGCGTTGATCTGAGATCCTGTTTTGAACCGAACGCGCCAATCGATTCCAGGATTCCCCCAAACCAAGCCGCAAATCAGCCTGATCGGGAACAGCCAGTTCAGCAGCAGCGGTGGGGGTTGGCGCGCGCAGGTCTGCTACAAAGTCCGTGATTGTAAAATCGGTTTCGTGCCCCACGCCGCTGATCACCGGTACAGGAGATTTAGCCAGGGTCCGGGCAACTTTTTCATCGTTAAAGGCCCACAGATCCTCGATCGAACCGCCTCCCCTGCCGATCAAGATCAGGTCCGGCTCCAGGCGGTACAGCCGCTCCAGTGCAGCACAGATCTCACCAGGAGCGCTGTCGCCCTGAACGGATGATGGTGATAAAAGGATCTTCACCAGCGGGTAGCGCCGATTTAATGTATCTTTCATATCCTGAAAAGCAGCCCCGGAAGGCGAAGTGACTATGCCGATCCGGTTTGGCCAGGGAGGGATGGGACGTTTTCGGGCAGGATCAAATAAACCTTCCATTTCCAATTGGGTCTTTAAGCGCTGGAACTCCTGGAACAGGGCACCTTCCCCTTTGGGACGCATAAAATCAACATAAAGTTGATATTGACCGCTCTTTTCATAAACTCCGAGCACGCCGTGGGCTTCTACCTCGAGTCCATTCTGAAGAGCAGTTTTGATCTGGGCGGCCCGATTTTTCCACATCACACACCGCAAAGAGGAGCTCTGGTCTTTCAGTGTGAAATACAGATGTCCCGAAGCAGGACGGGAAAGGTTGGAAATCTCACCCGCCACCCAAAGATCCTGCAGGTTGGCATCCGCCTCCAAAATTCCTTTCAGGTAGTTATTTACTTCTGCGACAGACCAGTATCGCGAAATTCCCGGATCATCCGGTGTGGAAAACATAGGGCTAGTATACTGGCTGATTTCCACCTGAACAAGGTTCGGAAGACACCCCCAAGCGGGATATTCATCCTTGCCCGGCAAATTGAGCCTTCCCCTATCGGGTGATCCGAAAAAACACCCTTACTCCCTGTGATACAATTTTTTTGCTATGGAAACCTCGGATCATATCAAGGACATTCTCAATTCTGTCCCGGAACAACCGGGCTGCTACCTGATGAAAGATCAGGCTGGCAAGGTGATCTATATTGGCAAGGCTATTAACCTGCGCCACCGGGTGCGGTCTTATTTCCATGCCAGCGCCCAAAAGAATCCCCGCACCAGCCAGCTGGTTTCCAAAATCCGCGATATTGAATGGTTCATTGTCAATTCAGAACTGGAAGCTCTGATCCTGGAAATGAACCTGATCAAGGAATATCAGCCCTTTTTCAATGTTCAGCTCAAGGACGATAAACGCTATCCCTATATCAAGATCCACTGGGCTGATCCTTTTCCAAGGGTCAGCATCACCCGCAAAGTTGAAAAGGATGGATCGCGCTATTACGGTCCCTATATCAACGTCTGGGCCGTCAATCAGACCATGGACCTGCTGCGCAAGATCTTTCCATACCTGACCTGCAATCGGACCATCACCGGGGAAGACCAACGCGCCTGCCTGTATTACGATATTCAGCTTTGCACCGCGCCCTGCATCGGGAGGATCAGCCAGGAAGATTACCGGGAGATGATCAAAGAGCTTGGGGCATTCTTGAACGGCAGAACGGATAACATCATCAAGCGGTTGGAAGTGGAAATGCAGCAGGCCTCTGCCGACCTGAAGTATGAACGGGCAGCTCAGCTCCGGGACACCCTGGACGCCATCCAGCGCATTGTGGAAGAACAGCGCATCATCTCTACCAAATTCACTGATTCTGATGTGATCGCCCTGGCAGACCTTGATAATGACGCCTGCATCCAGGTCTTTTTCATCCGAGGCGGTAAACTGACAGGACGAGAATATTTCCTGGTGGAAAATATCGACAAAACCGCCGACCAGGATCTGCTTGCGGAAGTCATCAAACAGTTTTATGACCAGGCCCCCACAATTCCACCTGAGATCCTGCTGCCCCGAGAGATTGAGGAAGCCAAAATCATCAACCAGTGGTTGAAAAGCCAAAGAGGCGGCAAAAAAGTAGAGCTGATAGTACCCCGCCGGGGCGAAAAGAAAAAACTGGTCGCCATGGCAGCAGAAAATGCCGCTTCCATGTTAACAGCGCTAAAGACCCAGGAAAATTCCGAACGGGAGCGGGCTGAAGGAGCATTGACTGACCTGCAATCCCAATTGAACCTGAACGCTCCTCCCCTGAGGATCGAGTGCTATGATATTTCCAATACCCAGGGAACAGCCCTGGTGGGAAGCATGGTGGTATTCCTGGATGGGCGCCCGGAGAAAGCCCACTACCGCCAATTCAATATTCGCACCGTGCAAGGACCGGATGATTATGCCAGCATGGACGAGGTATTGAGGCGGCGCTTACAACGCCTGGTGCTTTCCAATGAAGAGAGGGATAAACCCGGCAGGAAACCCGACCCTTCCTTCAGCGCCCTGCCTGACCTGATCCTGGTCGATGGCGGCAAAGGCCAGCTAAACCGGGCGATAAAGGTCTTGGCAGAATTCGATTTACTGGATACCATACCAGTAGCAGGCCTGGCAAAAAGGTATGAGGAGGTATTTTTACCGGGCGAAGAGTATCCCGTGAGCTTTGATAAGAATTCCCCCGGCCTGCATTTACTGCAGCGCTCCCGGGATGAAGCCCACCGCTTTGCTATCACGGCCCACAGAAAACGCCGCTCCAAAAAAGGACTGGAATCCAGCCTTGAGAAAATTCCCGGTATTGGTCCCTCCAGACGCCAGGAACTGTTGAAAAAATTCCACACAATTCAGAATATCCGGGATGCGAGCCTGGAAGAACTCTCTCAAACACCAAAAATAACTCTCAAAATCGCTCAATCCATCAAAAAGCACTTGGAATAAACTGCCTTCGTGCTACAATGAGCGAGAATTGAGATCGAATTACAAATCAGGAGACCTATGTCAAACAGGAAACACCAACAGCGAACCCAGAAGATCGTAATGAGTATTATCGGCATTTTCATCATCCTTGCCATGGTCCTCTCGATGTTCCGCTTCTAAGATCTCAAACAATTTCCCTCCATCTAAATAACAAATAAGGAGCTGGGTATGGTTAAGAACAGATCCTCTCTCTGGTACTGCGCCTTGATCGTGGGCTGGGGTTTTGACATCCTGTATTGGGAAAAACCTCTCGGGATATCCTTTGCCATTCATGTCCTCTTGCTGCTGGGTGCCTTGATCTTCCTGGCTAAAAAAGAAGGCAAACACTTATCTCCCAAAAGCATCCCCCTGATCGGACTGGCTTTGTTGTTCAGTTTCCTGGGATTTATGCGGGCGGAACCTTTCACCCGCACCCTGAACCACTTGCTCTCACTGGGTTTCCTGGGATTATTGATCCTTTCCTACCAGGGCGGACGCTGGAAGGAATACAACCTGAGCGATTATATCGTGGGGGCTTTCCGGTTGTTTACCAATGGGATCGGCCTGCCTTTCAAACTGATCGCTGAAGCCAAAGAAGAAAAAGAGGATACTGAAGAGGGAGAGAAAGTAAAGGGAGCCGGATGGAAAAAGGCCGCTCCTTACCTGCGGGGAATCCTGCTGGCGCTACCAATTGTGGCTGTTTTGGCCGGCCTGTTATCCGAAGCAGATCCGATCTTCTCCAAATGGCTGGGGGACCTGATCGAGCTCCTTCGCCTGGAAAAACTTCCTGAATATATTCTGCGGCTGGTGTTAATTGGAATTTGGACCTTCCTGCTGGCCGGGCTGCTGCTGCACTCCCTGAGTAAAAGCCAGGAAGAAAAACTGGTCGGCGTCGATCAGCCCTGGCCGCCCCGCTTCCTGGGTTCTACAGAAACCACAATCATCATGGGGGCAGTCAACCTGCTGTTTTTTGCTTTCACAAGTATCCAATTTAGATATTTCTTTGGCGGAGAGAAGAATATCTCCCTGGATGGATATACTTATTCGGAATACGCCCGGCGAGGATTTGGCGAGCTGCTGGCAGTAGCGTTTTTCACACTCTTTATCATAATGGTCTTGAGCAGCATCACGGTCAGGAAAGAGAAAAAAGACCGGGTTGTGTTTTCAGCCTTGACCGGCGTGATGACCGCCTTCATAGGAGTGATCCTGGTCTCTTCCCTGCAGCGCCTGGCGCTTTACGAAGCGGCCTATGGGTTCACACGACTACGGGCTTATTCCCATCTTTGTGTGATCTGGATCGGAATCCTGTTCCTGGCGATCCTGGTCCTGGAGATCCTGGGTAAACACCGCTATTTCACCCTGGCGTCCCTGACGGCTGTGGCTGCTTTTGTGCTGACCATGAACGCGATGAACGTGGATGCGTTCATCGTTAAAAGAAATATCCAGCGCCTGAGCGATCCTGAAGCTATCCTGGACACCAACCTTCTGAAAGATCTGTCTATGAATTCCCTACCTGCGTTA
>JAGHAU010000268.1 GCA_021161345.1 Anaerolineales bacterium
GACTTGAGGTTATTTGTAAGGATATTTGCTCTCAGCCAGAGATCATTCCAGGGGATAGGAGGGATGTCGCCAAATATACCTTTTTCCAAGTAACCGGTCAATATTTTATGAAAATGGTCCAGGCTATCTCCATAATCATTTTCTAATTTATTCAGATAGGATGCTTTTGTCACGCGCTCAAGGTTAGTAACATAACTCTTTTGAATACCAGGTAATCTGAATATTTGCTGGATATAACCTTTCTCGCCAAAAGGAAATGCCAGACGGTCTTTTACTGAACTGGGTTCAAATGGAAGGGCATCAAAGACAACCGGCTCGAGAAGTCCTGTGATTGGGTTGTAGTAAAAGCGCAAATTATGCCAGGCCGTGGCATGCCCGGCGCCCCATAGATCGGTCAGGGCAAAGTATTTCCCCCATAATTCCTGATCGAATACTTCTTCTCCAGGTAGAAGTCCTTCATTGAAAGATGAAAGGAGTTCGATCGCGGCAAATAATTCTCCAGATAACAATTCATCCTTGGTGATGTGGTTTTGACGAAATGAGGTTATCTCGCTATCGCCAGCACCAGTCAGCCAAAACTCGCCAATTTGCTGAATTGTATCTCGGAGGTTTGTTTCTTGATAGTTAAGGTTTTCCCAATTCTTCCAGAGCAGGTCTTCACTGTAACGGATTATCGGTCCTTCCCTACGATTTTGAGATTCCAGTAAGTCTTCAGTAAAACTTTCTTCTAGTGCATAGATTCCGTTAAACCTGCCATTTTGGACAACATTCACAAAATAATAGCGGGGGGTTAAAATACCTTCCTGGAGTAGATTTTGATGATAAACCCATTCTTTCTCATAACTTCGAGTTTCCGGGGCCTGAATTGAAAAACGACTCATTCCTAGAACAGCTTGTTGAGAATCGTCTATGTGGATGCGGAAAGACCACTTATCTCCAACAAGGTGGTCCGTCCAGTCCCCCTTAAGTCTGATTTTGACAGGAAAAGACATTCCATCGTTGAGATGCATGTCTGCTGGTACAAAATCATCATCGGATGTTAATAATATTCCTGCTATTAATGCCTCGGTCCGTTTTTCTTCGATAGATAAAAGAGAATCAAATGGTATATCGAGGAAGATAGTTGCCAGTCCGTTTGATGTGTATAGACCCATCTCTTGGCGAATATCTTCGACAATTGCCAGATCGGATTTGATCAGCGTTTTTTTGATTGACTGCACGGCTGATTCAATGCTCCAGGCAGGATTACTGATATACCCGAATATAAAAGAAGCTATCAAGAAAATCAGGGCTGCTGGAATTTGCCAGAAGATTATTTTCTTTCCATGAGAGGTCGGTTTCGAGGGAGTGTTTTTTATCCGCATATATCAAATTGTTTATTATCCACCTAGAAGATTATTTTGCTCCACGATACTGATGGTTGTGCCGGAGTATTTATCTCTAATTTCTTTTACGAATGAACCCACAGTGTCCGGATCATCTGAATTAACGTAGTAGACCAGGTTTACCCCTTGATCTGAGATATCAAAACGCCTAAGATCAATATCTTTGATGTTATCTTTAAGTATCTCATTGATTGACTTCAAATATATATCTGAGTTGTCTAGCACAGGTGAGTTGATATTCAGGAAGAGGCTCTTATCCGGACTATTAATGAGTTTTCCCTGGAGATATTTTCGTATTAGCAGAAAACCCATAATGATTGCAAAAGCAATCATGGTAGGGATTCTCTGGTCTGCACCCATGCCAAGTCCAATAGCAATCGCAAAAAATAAAAATATCAGCTCTTCCGGATCTTTAATCGCTGTTCTGAATCTTACAATTGATAGGGCACCTACCAGGCCCAAAGATAGCGCCAGGGAAGATTTGACGATTGATATAACCACCAGGGTGATTAACGAGAGAACTGGTAGTATGGGAGCGAATTTTGAACGATTGGAGAGTGACTCCCCCAGGTGTTTATAGTACCAGGCCAGAATGACAGATAGTAGCAAATCTAACAGCAAGTTTATAGTAAATGACAGCAGGGAAAGGGGAGCTGGATTTGTCAGATCCATAGTTTGTACCTCCAAGTAAATTGAGTATTGTATTGTACCATTTGCATGTTTTTGGAAACCGAGGAGGGCGAATGAAGCCCGGGTCAACAGATCCTGGGCAGCATTTCGCCAGCCAGCAGGTCTACGATCCTGGTTGAACCCAGTCCGGTTTTCAGCAACAGCCGGCCAGGTGGGCTTTCTTCAACCTGTCCGATCACTACAGCATCTTCGCCGTATCTGGTTTGATGCATTTTCTCGAGTATTCGCGGGGCATCTTCTGAACCAACAACAGCTATTAATTTGCCTTCATTGGCGATATAAAGCGGGTCAAACCCCAGCATCTCACAGGCTGCGGCGACCGCTGGTTTCACCGGTATGGAACCCTCGTCAAGTATGATTCCAACCTGGGATTGTTTGGCGATTTCATTTAAAGCAGATGCTGCTCCGCCCCGGGTGGGATCCCTCAGAACATGAACCTTATCACTCACAGATAGCATGGCCCTGATCAGATGATTCAGAGGAGCTATATCACTTTCTAAATTTGTCTCAAAACCCAAATCACCCCGGGCTTCCAGGACTGCGATGCCGTGATCTCCCAGGCTGCCCGATATAATGACCTGATCGCCAGGTTTGGCCTGGCTCCCGCCGATGCTGCGACCGGGTTCCAGCAGGCCAATGCCTGTTGTGGAAATATATAGACCATCCGCTTCACCATGGGCAACGACCTTGGTATCTCCGCAAATGATCTGCACATCTGCCTCATTTGCGGCTTCTTTCATGGAGTTGACAACTTTTTCCAGGATGTTGATGTCCAGTCCCTCTTCTAATATAAAACTGGCGGAAAGATAAAGTGGTCTTGCACCTACCATAGCGACGTCATTTACAGTGCCGCACACGGAAAGTTTTCCGATGTCCCCACCAGGAAAGAATAGAGGAGAGACTACATGCGCGTCCGTGCTGATGGCTAGCCGAACCCCATCACTGATTTCAACAACTCCCGCGTCATCTCCGGCAAGGAGGGCAGGGTTAGCCAGGGGAGGGTAGAAAACATCTTTTATTAGATCTGCCATCATTTTCCCGCCGCTGCCGTGGCCCTGAACAATCTTGTCAGAATGTCTCCTTGGCAGCGGGCAGATTGGACTTTCCACAGAAGGAGTCTTGTTTGTCATAAGCCTTTCTCCTGGGAACCAGGTGTCTGGGTCCGGTAGCGGTAATAAGCGGCGCAGGCGCCTTCGTCTGATACCATGGTTGCGCCCAGAGGATTCTCCGGTGTGCATAATGTGCCAAAGGCTTCACACTGATCTGGTTTTTTCTGACCCTGAAGTACCAGGCCTGAAATACATAGTGGCGATTCCTCTGCCTGGATGGTTTCGACCTGGAATCGTTTCTCCGCGTCGTATTTGGTGTAAAGAGGTCTTAGGCGCCAACCGCTGCCTGGTATAAGCCCGATGCCGCGCCATTTTCTATCACATTCTTCAAAAACTTTATTGATCACAGCCTGAGCGTTTTGATTCCCTTTTTTAGATACAGCCCGAATGTAGGCGTTTTTTACCTCACAAGTTCCGGCTTCGAGGGATTCAACGGTTGTCAATATCCCCTGGGCTATATCCAGCGGTTCAAAACCTGTAATGGTCATGGGAATATTATATTTTTTTGCCAGGGGGATGTATTCCCAATAGCCCATCACTGCGCAAACATGTCCTGCTGCCAGGAATCCCTGGACCCGGTTGTGTGGTGAGCTGAGAATTGCTTCTATTGCCTGGGGAACCCTGACATGTGAGACCAGGATGCTGAAGTTATCGAGACCCAATTGATCAGCCTGGAGCACACTCATCACATTGGCGGGAGCAGTTGTTTCAAATCCAATAGCAAAAAAGACAACTTCCTTGTCTGGATTTTCCTGGGCCAGTTTGACAGCATCGAGGGGAGAATAAACAACCCGGATATCACCTCCCCGGGCCCGGACAGAGAACAGATCAGCCTGGGAGCCGGGAACTCGCAGCATATCTCCGTAACTTGTAAAAATAACGTCAGGTTTTGAGGCAATAGCCAGGGCTTTATCGATCAATTCCAAGGGAGTCACACAAACAGGGCATCCCGGTCCATGGACCAATTCTATTTGATCTGGTAGCAGTTGATCAAGCCCGTTTTTAATGATCGAATGAGTCTGGCCTCCACAAATTTCCATTAAGGTCCAGTGTTGTGTAGTGATTTCCTTGATCTTGTTGATCAACCCGTGTACCAGATCGGCATCACGGTACTCGGTAAGATATTTCATACCGGCTCTTCGTCTTCCAATTCGCCGGCCTCGATGATCTCTCGCAGCAGATCGATCGATTGCTGGGCTTCTTCCTCGCTTAATAAACTGATCGCAAAGCCGACATGGATAATGGCATAGTCGCCAATTTTTGCCTCAGGAACGTGTTCGATGCAGGCTTCACGGGTAACACCGCTGAAGTCCACTTTGGCCATCTTTAATTCCTGTTTTTGATATATTTCTATAATTTTTCCTGGAACCGCAAGACACATTATTTCCTGCTCCTTTTATTCGGATAAGAATCGTTGTCCGATCACTGCCTGTCCCAACGAAAGTCCGCCGTCATTGGTGGGAACTTGTTGATGGATGTAAACTTTGAAACCAGCTTTGTTCAGCGCCTTGTGCGATTTTCTTAAGAGGTTCATATTTTGCCATACTCCACCGCTCAAGGCAACCTGTTTCAATGTGTGGGTCATTTTCAATTTGAGAGCCATTTCCAAAACCAGTTCTGAGATTGTGTTGTGGAAGCGGGCAGAGATGATCGGAATTCCGCAATCCTGGTTGAGGTCTGCCGTGATCTCAGCGATCATCGGGCCGGGTTGGAATATGCCATTTTCAGTGATATTCAGGGTGTACAAACCTGTTTCATCCGGGTCAGCCAGAGCTTCCAATTCTATGGCTGCCTGTCCCTCATAGCTGATCTTATGGCAAATACCGAGCAAAGAAGCGACACCATCAAAGAGCCGGCCCATGGATGATGTTAATGGAGCGTTCGTACCTGTCCTGAGCTGCCCTTCAAGTATACCTAATACTGAAATCCCGGGCAGCGACTCAGGCAAAGATTGCGCATAGGAAACTGGTAATAGGTCAGGATCGAGAGGAATCTGGGCCTGTTCCAGGAGGGAGACTGCTGTTCGCCAGGGTTCCCGAACTGCCAGATCGCCTCCCGGTAAGGGAAAATAAGCCAAATGGCCAGCCCTGGAATAGCTCTGATAATCAGCAATCAGGAATTCTCCACCCCAGATTTTGCCGTCTTTTCCGTAGCCAATGCCGTCGAAAGAAATACCGATGACTGGCTCTTCGCCTTGATAATTATTGTCTGCCAGGCAGGAGGCGATATGGGCATGATGATGCTGAACGGGAAGAGCTGGAAGATCTTCTTGTTCCGATCTCTCAAGGATATATCTAGTGGAAAGGTAATCAGGATGCAGGTCATAAACCAGCAGTTCCGGGTGGACCCGGAAAAGGGATTCAAAATGGGTGATGCTTTCCTGGTATGTGGTCAGGGTTTCAAAATTTTTCAAATCACCAATATGTTGACTGAGAAAAGCGTACTGATCTTTGATCAGGCAAAACGTATTTTTAAGTTCCGCACCGCCGGCCAGGACGGACCTTCCTGATAGGGGTGAGGTGATTGGCCCAGGTGCAAATCCTCGAGACCTTCGAATAGGATAAATACCCTTCATATCCCCATCAAGGAAATCTGGCACCCTGGCAACTGTATCATCACAATGGATGTGGATATCGCGGTTATGAAGGATATAAAAATCAGCGATATTTCCTAATAGCTGTTGTACCTGCTGATTTTGAGTGAGGATTGGATTCCCGCTGAAATTTGCGCTGGTCATAACCAGAACTGAATAGGGCGCTTGCGGGAATTGGTCTTTGTGCGAAAAGAGCAAATAGTGGAGGGGTGTGTAGGGCAGCATCACACCGATCGTATTCTGTCCGGGAGCGATGGACGTTGGTAAAGTTGATCCTGATCTTCTATTAAGAAGAAGAATGGGGCGCTGCCTTGAGGTCAGGAGATCTTCCTCTTCCTTAGAAATTTCACAATATATCCTGACAGTTTCCAGGTCAGGCATCATGATTGCCAAGGGTTTGTCTGGCCGGTTTTTGCGTGATCTGAGCGTTTCAATAGCTGCTGGATTTTCCGCGTCGCAGGCCAAATGGAACCCTCCCAAGCCTTTGATCGCCCCGATCTTTCCACTCGCGAGCATTTCCTGAGCCAATAATAGTGCCTCGTCTCCGGATCCTTTCCTGCTGAGGGTCGATTGGGAGCTGTATTCCAACCAGATCTCGGGACCGCATTCAGGACAAGCTACAGGCTGGGCGTGAAATCTGCGGTCCAGCGGATCGTTATACTCTTTCTCGCAGGCTGGACACAGATCAAATCCTGCCATGGTTGTTTGGGGGCGGTCATAGGGGATGTCCTTAATGATTGTAAAGCGGGGTCCGCAATTGGTGCAGTTTATAAAAGGATATCTGTACCTGAAATCTTCCGGTGTGAATAACTCGCGAAGGCAGTCATCGCAAATACTGACATCCGGTGATATGGGTTGAAATCCACCCTCAATAACCTGGGAGTGCTGAATATGAAATGCCTCGTATCCATCTGGTGGGATGGACTCATGGCGCAGGGAATCGATTTTAGAAAGGGGGGGAGCTTCGCTTATAATACTGGATAAGAAACTATCAAGCTCAGATTTGGAACCGCTGACCTCAATAACGACGCCCTCGGATGTATTTTTTACCCAGCCCTTGAGATCATATCGGATGGCGAGATTATAAATAAAAGGGCGAAAACCAACCCCCTGTACGATCCCATTAATGAGAATCCGATATGCAGATAGCTGGCTCATTTCAAGAGACTTTTTTATCCTTGACATGCTCAGATACCCAATTGACCCAGGCTTCTATCCCTTTGCCTGTTGTACAGGAAACTGGGAATGTGATTAGGTCAGGATTCAACATCTGGACACCCTTTTGGAAATATTCCATATCAAATTTAACATAGGGCAGCAAATCGATTTTATTAATGATCAAGGCATCGACGTCCTGATACATGGCCGGGTATTTATATGGTTTATCATCCCCTTCGGGAATAGAAGCGATCAAGACATTCTTGTCTGTGCCCAATTTGAATGAAGCAGGGCAGATCAAATTACCCACATTTTCCACCAGAAGAAGGTCAAACTTATCCAGGTCCAATTCCATCAAGGCATTGCGTAGCATATGAGCGTCAGTATGGCATTGACCGCCGGTATTGATCTGGACTGCTGTTGCGCCGGCTTCCGCTGCTCGATTTGCATCTATGCTGGTCGCTACATCGCCGTCAATAGCTGCGATCTTGTAATCGGATTTCAGTAATTCCAGGGACTTTTCGATTATTGATGTTTTGCCTGCGCCCGGAGAAGCCATGATATTGAGGCTGAACAAGTCTGCTTGATTCAGCTGCTGTTTGTTTTCTGCTGCCAGCTGGTCGTTGGCGCTGTGAATTTTTTCAACAATAGAGATTTTTTTCGTCATTGGTCCCTCTAAATGATATTAATACTGTCAAGGTGGAATTCCTTGCCTTCCAGGATTTTCATGCTGGTACTCTGGCAAAAGGGGCAGGGAGACAATTCACCATCTACCATTTGATATTCTTTTCCGCAATCCAGGCAATGGAATTTGGCGGGGATCCTATGGAAATGGAGTTTGGCACCTGCGCAGATGGTATCTTCTGTGATCAGATCCCAATAAAACTGCACCGACTCATCGATCACGGTGGATAATTCGCCAATCACCAGATAGAGGTCGGTGATCTTCGCCGCTTTGTTTTTTTCTCCATGCCTGATAGCGATGTCTGCTATTTGTTCAGTTATGGCTAGCTCATGCATGAGATCAGTTGCCTGCTTAGATAAAACTAGACTGGATCGTTCAGTTTGATTGCAGCCAGTAGGAATAAAATTGTCATGATCACAGCGGATGAAAGGCACCAGATACAAGTTGCACCGATAACAAAAGGCTCCAGAAACGTAAGGTAGATCGAGAATAATAGGCCAAATAAGGTGATCCCGAATAACCCAAGGTTCAGGATTCGGGTATAACCTGGCAGGTCCAGCAGCCTTGCCAGCCAGAGAATGATTATTACCAGATATCCCATGATACCCATAACACCTATCGGCAGGATGCCGAATAAGGTTGCATACTCACTTTGCTGAACTGTATTGCAATTTCCAACTGGACCGCAAACTGCCTCAACCTGATTTAGTTCTACATAGGCCAGATAACCAGCAATCCCGATACCGATAACTGAGAGGAGGGGGATTAACCATTCGGGAGCACCTTTTTTATCAGGATCCGGGTCCTTGGTTAGGTTTACCCCGGTGATGGTTAATGAAACGATCATGCCTACAAGGACGATAACTGAGAGAATATTCCCTGCCAGGTCTGATTTGAATTTCTCCTGCACGGTCATTTCGTGTACGATGGATGGGGTTTCCTCTGTTGTACCTTCTGTAGAGGATTCCATAACCTCAATTAATCCATCAATGATTGGCCAATCGATCCCTCCGTTCTTTAGACCCTCTTCGATGATACCTGGAAATAGTTCAGGGATCTCACTTGAACCTAATAGAACTTGATCTCCCACCACAAGAGTGGGAACGGCCTGCCTCTCGTCAGGAACATTGAATAATTCTACATAACTAGCAAATAGTGCATTGCCGGCTTCAGAGTAGGTATTCACCCCGTAAATGACCAGCTGTGAACCGTATTGGCGGTCCAATCCCGGTAGAACTTCCTCAATGATCTGGGCGCAGTGGCCGCAGGCGGGGGAATAAAACAAGACCGCATGAACGATCGGTTCCTGAGCTTGTGCGGTATCCACAATAGGGGAAAAACCCAAGATGATGATAAGTGAAATTAGAATGAAATTTTGAACACGGGTCATACTTTCTCCATGATTGAAGTTGTTTTTTGCATTGAGAGATTATAGCCCCAATCCAATTAAATGTACACATTATGAAAACTCAGGAATCCACAGACCTGCTGCTTTGAATGCGCTCCAAATCCTTGCTGGTTTTTTCCTGATAATCTGAATTCAGAAGGACAAAGATATCCTGGGCCTGGGACATGAGCTTAAAGGCACGATCCATTTCCGTCAAGCCTTCCTGGGCCAAAGCCCGATTGGCGAGAGCGATACCTTGGCGCAAGAGATCCCCGTTTTCCTGAGCTGATTCAAAGGATTGTTGATGATACTCCAGAGCAGTTTTGAGGTCTCCCTGGCGTGATGAGATCATGCCTAATAGATCGTAAATGATCATCAAGGATGGTTTTGAGCCCAGTGTTTTTGCGAGATCAAGGGCAACCAGGGCAAAACCCTGAGCCGGCTGGTATTTTTTATCTTGAAGATTACTGTCTGCCAGGTTAATGAGGGCATTCAATTTTAGCTGAAGATCGTTGATTTTCTCGGCAGTATCAAATACTGATTTGTGGTGCCTGGCCGCATTTTTATAGTCTTTCAGTCCGCTGTAAGCCAATCCCAGGTTGCCTTCTATAGCTGCAGCGAGGGCAGGATGATCCTCTTCGGCCAGACATCTTTTCGCTGCGGCCAGTTCCTCTAGAGCTTGTTCTTCTTGAGCTGACATGACCAGGCAAACTCCAAGTTGATTAAGCATATTGGCTTGCTGGATCAAATTTCCAATCTCTGAGAACAAGGAGGCAGCTTTTCTAAAATAATTTGCCGCTTCGGGATAGATATTGCGTTCCAGGAAGATCTTGCCTGCAGTATAACTGGCTTCAGCTGCAATCAGGTGATCATCTGCTATTTCAGCATCCTGCAACTCATTTAGGATCTTCTCAAGATTTGACATTAATATTCCTCTTTTTCCAACAGGCTTATTTTAACACCAGAGAGATGGATCTGCCTCAGAGAATTGGTTGATTTACACACATCCAATGAATGGTTAACAAACAAACCTGCTGTTACCAGCAGGTTTGTTATTGTTTATTTGAGTGACCAGGGATTTACCCTGACAATCCATTCAACCAATTTAGAACATCTTTAAACACAGTCTCCTGTTCAGGTTCATTATAAATTTCATGGAAGAGTTCATCATAAATGATCAGCTGGTTTTGTTGGGAGGAGACCAAGTTATGCAGGTATGTGGACCAGGAAGGATCACAGATCCGGTCCTGACCACCGTGGAGTATCAATATTGGCCTAGAGATAGTGGATCCCTTTTCTTTCACGTAGGAGATTCCATCATTGATCACTGAAGAAATCCGGGCGGTTGATTTCCCGTTGTATACGAGTGGATCATTTATATAGTTAGCTACAACTTGGGGATCTCTGCTTAAACCGCTTTTATCTATCCCAATCAAACGGAATTTGGGGATGATTTTTGAGATAATAGTGCCAATTTTAATGGTAAGGTCCGATACGTACTCTGGAACTGAAACAAGGGAACCTGAAAGGATTGCGCCACTGATTTTATCCTGATGATCGATCAGGAATTTGGCTCCGATCAATCCACCCAGGCTGTGGCCGACCAGATATATGGGTAGATCCGGGTGCTGTTTTGTGATCAAGTCGAGAATAGTAAGTATTGGATTCGTGAAAGTGGCGAAATTTTGTACGAAAGATCTGGTGCCGTCTGACTTGCCGTGACCGATTAGGTCAAACCCGTATACGCCGAACCCTGCTCCGGTAAAGTATTCAGCCAGGTGTTGATATCTTCCGCAGTGTTCATTAAGCCCGTGGACTATCAGTAAGATTGCGCGAGGAGGGCTTTCGGGCAGCCAGTACTGATAGTAAATGGATTGGTTATGCTCTAAAAAGTACCCCTCAAGCTGTTTCATGTATTACCTCTACGTATAATTGATTTGATAGGCCATCGACCAACTATTAATTCAATGCTGACGATTAGATAAAAGTATAATATAGTTAGCATATCCGTGCATGTTTTGTTCTTCTGGAGGATTGATGGATTCCATGGCTCTGTATTATCCTGATGGGCATCAGAAACATTATCTTTATGCTCATCCTGAATCCCCGGAAAGGGTGGAGGTGATCAAAAAGGGTTTGATAGAGATTGGCTTGTGGGAAAATTGCCCCCAGGTCAGCCCTTTAGAGCTGGATCTGAATCTGCTGGAATCTGTTCACGATCGAGAATATCTCAAAATATTGGAACGTGCCAGCCGTCAGGCCAAAATGCTAGACCCGGATACGTTTACAACCCCTGAATCCTGGCAGCTGGCGCTGAATGCGGCTGGGGGTGGGGTTCAGATTGCAGACCTTGTTTGGGAAAGAAAAGCCGGAACAGGATTTGCTCTCACCAGGCCTCCCGGACATCACGCTACCCGGAATAGGGGTATGGGTTTCTGTTTGATCAATAATATCGCCGTAGCTGCAGAATATTTGCTTCAGGTGAAGGGAGCAGAAAGAATAGCTATCCTCGATCTGGATTTGCACCATGGCAACGGCACCCAGGATATCTTCTGGGATCGGCCTGACGTATGTTATATATCCATTCACCAAGCGCCTTTTTATCCTGGTACAGGTGCCTTGTATGAAACTGGGTCAGGTCCAGGAGAAGGAACTACTCTGAATCTCCCAATCCCCCGTTTGTCTGGAGATATTGCCTATATGACCCTGATCAGCGATATCGTTCTGCCTTATCTGGAGGACCAGAAAGTGGATATGCTCCTGATCAGTTTTGGATTTGATACTCATTGGAAGGATCCATTGGGCAGTATGCAGGTATCCGCTGGCTGTATATATGAGATCATGAAAGACCTCAAAAACTGGGTTGAAGATAATTGCTCAGGCAGATTGGCAATATTTCTGGAAGGTGGATATGATCTTGAAGCCGGCCGGGCATGCGGACAGGCTGTTGGTGCGGCATTATGTAACAAAGAATGGGAGGATTCATTGGGCATCTCACCAACCGGGGAAACAGACGACTGGCGTGAAACCCTCTCTGAAGCCCATAATTTATTTGAATATTAGTTATAGTGTGGATCGTATAAATTGCTACTGGTTTTTAGCTGGTATTAAGTATAATGATTAAAGCTGGAAGTAAAAAGGATAGGCTATGTTAAATCATTACGTTGAGCCTGAAAGCCAGATCCCTAATAAAAAATTGATCCATCTGAAACAAGCTTTGATCGCGGTTGTGAGGATGGATATTGAGGAATCTCCCCCGGGATCAGCGAGGGAATACCAAGTCCGGGTTCGGAGTTTGATTGAATCTTCCTATGATAAAGTTGCTGACGAATATCCGTTGACAGAAACCGCCCAGCTGCGCTTATTCAATGAAGTAGAAGATGAGATAACTGGGTTTGGCCCCATTCAGCCTCTATTGGCAGACCCGGATATCAGTGAGATCATGATCTACGGGCCGGAACAGGTCTATGTCGAGAAAAATGGAAAGCTGGAAGACACGGATGTGAAATTTGAGAATTCTGACCACGTGATGCGTATCATTACCAGAATTCTAGCTCCCCTTGGACGGCGGGTGGACCAGGAAAATATGATGGCTGATGCCAGGCTGCCAGATGGGTCGCGGGTGAATATTGCAATCCCTCCAGTCTCAGTAGATGGCCCTTCTATCACGATCCGCAAATTTCTGGAAAGTAAATTGACTATCCAGCAGATCATAAAATTAGGGACAATGACTGCACATATGGCCGAATTCCTTCAGGCCTGTGTTGCATCGCGGTTGAATATTCTAATAACCGGGAATACCAGCTCTGGAAAAACCACCTTATTGAATATCATGGCAGCATCCATCCCTGATGATGAGCGGATCATCACCATTGAAGATGCGGCTGAATTGAAATTGAATCAAAAATACGTTGTTCGCATGGAAACGCGTATGCCAAATATTGATGGTGCCGGTGGTGTGGTCACCCGAGATCTGGTTCGCAATGCGCTGAGAATGCGCCCGGATCGGATTATTGTTGGAGAGGTTCGCAGTGGAGAAGCCCTGGATATGCTTCAGGCAATGAATACCGGGCACGATGGCTCATTGACCACCCTGCATGCCAACTCTCCCAGAGATGCAGTTTCACGCCTGGAAACCATGTCAATGATGGCTGGATTGGAAATGCCCTTAATGGTGATCCGGACTCAAATTGCCGCAGCGATCGACCTGATCGTACATATGGAGCGGCTGACCGACGGGACGCGAAAGATCACCCACATCACCGAGGTTCCCCGTATGGAAGGTGATATTGTCACTTTATCTGACATTTTTAAATTCGACCAGACGGGTGTATCATCTAAGGGGAAAGTATTAGGAGAAATGGAGGCTACTGGTCTGCGGCCGCTTTTTACTACCAGGCTGGAAGCAGCGGGTTATAAACTAAGTGGAGAGATCTTCGGAGTTTGAGGTTAATCGAAACTCCTGTTTGTGCAACTTCTCATAATTTATTCCGTATATTTAGATAATGGAAATGAAAAGATCCTTGTTGAACGGGATTCTATTTCCCTGTGTATTTAACATTCAATTAAATAGGGAAGGTTAGAATGAAAAAAGATCAAAGCAGATTTGTATGGGGTGGGTTATTGGTCCTGGCAGGCGTTTTATTCATGCTTCAGGAATTCAGCATTCTTGGCAGTGCATTTGAATACCTATGGGTGCTTCTAATGGCAGCTGGATCAGCAGTGTTTTTATGGATTTATTTCACCAAGAAAGATCAATGGTGGGCTGTCATTCCCGGGTTGACTCTTTTTGGTCTCACCCTGGTTGCGATTGACACATTATTCAATTTCCTGCCCGGCTCGGATTTTGCGGGAGCGATCTTCCTGGGTTGTATAGGATTGGCTTTTTGGTTGATTTATCTTCGGAAGCAAGTTCAATGGTGGGCAATAATTCCCGGTGGTGTACTAATCACCCTGTCTCTTGTTGCAGGGTTGGATTTCCTATCCGAATGGAATGACGTAATCTTTTTCCTCGGGATGGGAATTACATTTTTCCTGGTTGCTCTTTTACCTGGAGCATCCCACAATACCAAATGGGCTTTTATCCCGGGAGGGATCATGACTGCCCTGGGCCTGGCGCTATTTGCGCCCGTTCAGAATATCGTAAATTTTGCCTGGCCTGTTGTCCTAATCGGTCTGGGTGCATTTATCCTGATCAGAACCTGGAAACAATAAGCCAAAGAGGAGTTTTCTAATGAAAAATGTGAAATACTATCGAAGTACAACAGATCGGATGATAGGCGGCGTCTGTGGTGGCCTGGGGACCTTTCTAAATATTGATCCGGTCTTTGTCCGCTTATTATTCGTCATCCTGCTCTTTGGCAGTGATTTTGGATTTATCCTCTATCTGCTGTTGTGGATAGTGATTCCTGAAGAAGGTGGAGCATATAGTTTCAAAGAGGAATCCATGGGGGACAGGGTTAAATCGATGGGAAATGATATCCAGCAGGCAGTGACTCAACCCCATCCCCAATCAGGTTTGATCCTGGGCATCGGATTGATCGTTGTAGGAGGTTTTATATTCCTGGAACGAATGAATTTCAGCTGGCTGCAATGGGTTGATTTGGATATTGTTTGGCCGGTCCTCTTGATCGTTGGCGGAGTTGTGCTGCTGTTCCGGAAAGGCGGGGGAGTAAACCATGATTCCTGAGAATAAAAACAGGAATGGACAGCGGAGAAGTTTTTTCGGACCAATCCTGCTGATAACCATAGGCTTGATCTTCCTTGGAAATAATCTGGGTCTGATTCAAGGAGAAGGCTGGGAATTGATCTGGCGCCTCTGGCCAGTCCTATTGATCATTGCGGGATTGAATGACCTGATTCGCCGGGAAGGTATTGCCTGGCCAATCCTTCTGATAGGGGCTGGGGTGTTTTTCCTGCTCAATAATTTTGGTCCGAGGGTTTGGATCAGCTGGACGCAGATCATACAGCTGTGGCCAATCCTGTTAATTGCTGCTGGAATCGACCTGGTTTTCAAGGGCGATTCGATCTGGTTTGCAATTGCAGGTGTGTTTCTAACACTTTTATTGATCGGAGGGTCGGTTTGGATCGTCAGGGAAGGTTTCCAGGTTTCTGCAGATTACACAGAAATCAGGGAAGTATTCGCTGAAGATGTAGAACAGATGGAGGTTGATCTTTCCCTAGGAGCAGGGGAGCTCATCCTGGGGTCCGATACTCCTGATGGAGTGCTGGTTTTTGGAAGCATTACACCTGATAATCATTCAGATCTGATTTCTACAGAAGGAAGCAAGATTCTGTATCAGCTTCAACATCAGGAACTGGGATTTTATCCTCACACCGCCAGATGGGAATTGGATCTGACTGATGATCTTGCTGCAGACCTCGTTGTCCACAACGGCGTGGGGGAAGTGATACTATTGTTGGAAGAATTAGATTTGTCAGCGCTGGATTTGAACCAGGGTGTGGGCAGGTTGGTAGTCTATCTGCCTGAAATGGAAAGCGATCAGGTTCTGATCAAACAGGCCGTAGGTTTGATTCGAATTCAAATTCCTGCTAATTTGCATGTGGCTGTTGATGCTCAGAACGGATTGTCAAAATTGGATTTTCCACCAGATTTTGAGTTGAAAGATGGATATTATGTTTCACCGGGAGCGAGCAAATCCAATGCTGATTTGGTCATCGTTGTGGAGCAGGCCATGGGTTTGATAGATTTCGAATATTCTCGCTAGATAATAAACAAAGGGACTGTCCTAAAAGTCAGCCCCTTTTCAGTTTAATGGATGAAATTTGAGGAAAAAGGATGTGTTTTCAATAATAAGAAAAAAAAGTGACCGCTATTGAACGGCCACTTTGGCAATATTGTGGGCCATATTGAGCAGACCCCACTCAATTTTCAC
>JAGHAU010000163.1 GCA_021161345.1 Anaerolineales bacterium
GGGTTATTATCTGGTAGAAGGGTTAAAGGTTAGAAGGTTAGAAGGTTAGAAGGTTGAAGGTTGAAGGTTTTAAAGTGCTCATTCATACATAAGCTCTATTGTCTGAAACCTGAACATTATTGACCGTAGAAGTTTTGTTTTAACCTTAAACTTGCAAACTTTCCAACCACTTTTTTCATTCAATCCGCTGACCTTCAACTATAATTAGATATCAAACATTCAAATAACATTATTTATTTCAGTCAACATTTGGTGAATTTTCAATCTTCAATTTTATATTTTCAATTTTCAAACCATGACCTTTCTCCCTCTGCTTTTCCTGATTCTGATAACAGCAGTTTTCCTTTTCCGGAAACCTGGTAGCTTTCGCGAGAGCATCCTGAAAGCTTTTCTGGTCACGTTCTTTTTGATTGGGTTCAGCACTGAGGTGCTGTCCCTAATTCATAAGGTCAACTACCGCTGGATCCTGGCTGCCTGGCTGTTCTGGACCTCCCTGGCAGTACTGCTGTTGATTTTGAACTGGAAGAAACTCAAGAGTGGGATATCACAGTTACTCCCTGCTAAAAAGAGAAAACACACTGATCCATCCCGGGGCTTAATTTTCCTCAGCCTGGGGATCATTCTGCTGATCTCATTAATCACGCTTTTTATTGCCTTAAAGTCCCCCCCTAATAATTTTGACTCCATGACCTATCATATGGCCCGGGTATCCCACTGGATCCAAAATCAAAACATCCAATATTATCCAACAGCGATACCCCGCCAGAATTATTCCATGCCCCTGGCAGAGTATGCCATTCTACATTTACAAATATTAAGTCAGGGAGACCATTACGCAAATCTCGTTCAATGGTTCAGCTTCGTGATGTCAATACTTACTGCAACACTGATCGCCAAACAATATAAAGTTTCTGTCAGAGGCCAGTGGATTACTGCAGTCCTGGCAGCGACCTTGCCGATGGCGATCCTGCAGAGTACGAGCACACAGAACGATTTGGTTGTCAGTGCCTTCTGCCTGGCATTTGCCTACTTCCTTTCCAAATCGGTCAAAACTAATCGGTGGGAGAATGTATTCTTTGCGGCGTTGTCGATGGGTTTTGCCCTGGCAACCAAAGGCACAGCTTATATATTCATTGCGGCAATTGGTCTCGTTATCGGCGGAGGGGCTTTAATCGGCAAAAAATGGGGGCAGATCAAAGCTCTGATTTTGCGCTTCGGCATCATCGTAATTATCGGAATGCTTCTCAATACCGGCATTTACTTCCGGAACCTGGATCTTTATAAAAACCCCCTGATCACATCTAATGAACGCACGATGGTCGAGGAAATTTCTCCCGGGGTCCTGTTTGCGAACCTAATCCGAAATGGCGCTGTTCACCTCTCATCACCAGTTGACTCCGCTAATGAATTTATTGAAAAAGTAGTTTCTCGCCTGCTAGGCTCCGAGCTTAACAATCCCGATTCAACTTTCCAGGAATCCAGGTTTGATTTATCTTACAGCATCAATGAAGATGATGCTGGAAATGGATTCCATATTTTCCTGATTACCATCACAATTCTGATCCTGCCCTGGTTAAAGGTGGAAAACAAAAAAGACCTCCTGTTTTATGAGGCAGCGGTAGTTCTATCTATCCTTCTTTTCAGCCTGGTATTTAAGTGGCAGCCCTGGGGAGGACGCCTGCAAACCCCAATATTTATACTGGGATGTGCAGGTGCAGGCTTAATAATTGATCGGGTCTTAAAGAAAGAGATATTCCCTTCAATAATCCTTGTTCTCTTTTTAATCTCCAGTACACCGTACTTGCTGCTGAACAGCAACCGCCCCCTTTTACCCCTATGGGAAGATAATTCAGTATTTTACGATACTGAACTGGAAAGGAAAATTTATACTAACCTGGAAGAAAAACTGGATCGATACCCTGGATTGGATGAGAAGGTAAAATCCCTGCTCAGTATCCTTTATGAAGGCCGCTCCGTGCTTCTAACCGAGCGCAGAGAATTATATTTTCTAGGTAACTTTGAACCATATTGGTCGTATGTCGCAGCCTGCCATTTGGTTCGCAATACACCATCCCGCGAGATCGGTTTGATCATGGACAGTAATGATTGGGAATATCCTCTCTGGGTTTTCCTTAACCAAAACGCCGGGCCAGGGAAATATAAAATATATCATATCGAGGTAGATGACGTCTCCGGGAGTATTCCCAAAAACAATAATCCCCTGCCAGATTTGATCTTAATCACAAAGAACGATTTTCAAGACCTGGCCATCTTATCAGGATATGAACAGATTTATTCTTCAATTTCGATCCAGGTTATGAAATTACTGGACTGAAAAAAATCTACTATCTATAAGGTTGTTAGATAATTTCATGCTCAAAGTTTAAGGTTTAACAATAATTAGGCAATTTTTCAACTATTTCAGCAAACTAATATTTCAGCATGATTATCCAACCTTAAACCTTTAAACTTTTAACCTTCAACTTTCGAAATTTATTCATTATGGAATTCACTCGTTCATCCGGCGTTTTATTACATCCCACAAGCCTTCCCGGCCCCTATGGCATTGGAGATCTAGGTCCACAAGCCAGGCACTGGATTGATTTCCTTTCAGAAACAGGCACTGGTTTATGGCAAATTCTTCCTCTTGGTCCAACCGGATATGGAGATTCTCCCTACCAATGTTTTTCCGCGATAGCAGGTAATCCATACCTTATCAGCCCCGATGACCTGCTGAGAGAGGGACTGCTTCATTCAAACGACTTAACGAATCTCCCAAATTTTAATGTAGAACGAATAAATTACGGTGAGGTAATCTCCTGGAAAATGGATCTACTCCATAGATCCTATGAACAATTTCGGCACAGCGAGAAAAAATGGCACAAAGAAGCCGAATTATTTTATAAGGAACAAGAAGAGTGGCTGGATGACTTCGCCATGTTTATGGCATTAAAAGAATTTCATGGAGGAAAACCATGGACTGACTGGGAAGTTAAATTTCGCGATCGTGATCCCGGGGCACTGGATTTGTTCAAGGAAGAACGAAGCCATGCCGTTCAGCGCCAAAAATATTACCAGTTTCTGTTCTACAAACAATGGAATAAATTGAGAAATTATGCTCACGAGAAAGAAATCAAGATCATCGGGGATATCCCGATCTTCATAGCCCATGACAGCGCGGATGCCTGGACCCAGAGGGACCTTTTATATCTCGATCCAGACGGTCAGCCTACGGTGGTCGCTGGCGTTCCCCCTGATTATTTCTCTGATACCGGCCAGTTGTGGGGAAATCCGCTTTACCGCTGGGAAGTGCATGCCAGGGATGATTATCAATGGTGGATCAAGCGTCTAAAAGCCGTTTTCTCGCTGGTTGACATTGTGCGCCTCGATCATTTCAGGGGTTTTGTAAATTACTGGGAGATCCCTTCCGGAGAGGAAACAGCCATCAACGGTCGCTGGGTGGATGGCCCCGGAGCAGAATTCATGACCCGGATCCAGGATGAGTTTGGCGGATTGCCCATCATCGCTGAAGACCTAGGGGAAATCTCGCCAGAAGTTTATAAGCTAAGAGATCAGTTCAATTTACCGGGTATGAAGATCATGGTCTTTGCTTTTGACAGTGGAGAAACCAATGAATTTTTACCACACCATTATGGAGAAAACTGTGTGGTTTATACTGGCACACACGATAATGACACAGCGGTCGGCTGGTTTAATCGCATCGGAAAGGGCGAGAAGACCTTCGCCCAGAGATACCTAAAATCCTCTGGAGAGGATATCGCCTGGGATTTGATTAATGCTGCCTGGTCCTCCAAGGCAGTCTTCGCGATTGCACCTTTGCAAGACCTTCTCAGCCTGGACAACCGGGCCAGAATGAACTACCCCGGCAATGCCAAGGGAAATTGGGGCTGGAGATATACTGAGAGTGAACTTGGAAGCGATATTAGAGAGAAGCTGACAGAGGTCAATTATTTATATGGTAGAGCAAAATGATGGGGACAAGGGGATGAAGTGACAATGAGACCTCGATATACCTCTTTCGCTAATTATTGATCCATATCATATAGACCATTTCTCCGGTGCACGGATCATATTTACTAGTTTTCCAATGACATTGTCATAGATTTGGATTAAATCTTTGATAGCTGTCTCTTCAATATACTCACATTTCAAACAGAACTCTAGCCATACCTGCGTCTCAGACGCTTCTGCCTCTGCATTATTTAGTCGATTAATAAATGCAGCCTTATATCTCCGTTTTCTCCAGGCTTCCGCAATATTTGCACAAACTGATCGGGAAGATCGTCGAATTTGATCTGTTAATGAATAACGTTCATAAATTGGCAAAGTTGCAGATAACTTATAGATCTTGGTGGCTGCTTGAAAAGCTAACTGATATACATCCAAATCAGTGTGTCTTCGGATTCTTCCCACCATAAATTTCCCCCTGTATTAGATTAATTATATATTCTCGCAGTCCCAAAGTCTCCCCCTCTCCATATCACAAATTATTTTCCTTTTGCTTTACCGGATTTGTCATTCTTACTAACATTTTTCTCAGTATAACTCCAACCCGGAGCTGCCCGGAGAAGCTGCCGCTGTGTAACCTTGTTGTTTTTTTTGCAATTTGGGCAGCGAAAATCAAAATGGACCAGGTTTTCGTCCTGCATAGTATTTAATGCCTGGTCTACTATTTCCCTTCCAATTGAAAAAGGCATTCTACAGTTTTTGCAGCGAATTTGCATTTAGTCCTCACTTTCCTAATTCACACCGATCAGCTATTTAATGTGTGATTTATCTCTCTAGCCATTTCAATATATGCTCTCACTCAAGTCCTTTAAAACCAGTTAATTCA
>JAGHAU010000097.1 GCA_021161345.1 Anaerolineales bacterium
ACAGAGTGCAGGTTCAGTTTACCCAAGACCCTCCTCTTCTCCGAGTCCCCCAGTCCCCTCTCCCCCAAGCCCCCCATCAGGTACAATAAACCCATGATGAGCACAAGCACCCAGCGCGTAAAAGACGCCTTAGAAAAACTTGGGATCCCCGTGACTGTCCAGAAGCTTCCAGACAGCACAAGAACAGCAAAAGAAGCTGCCGCAGCGGCTAACTGCCAGGTGGGACAGATTGTCAAATCCCTGGTTTTTCAGACAGCAAATAGCCAGAAACCAATCCTGATCCTGACCAGCGGTGCGAACCATGTAAATGAAAAACTCGTCGGAGCTCAACTTGGAGAGGATATCCAATTCGCTTCGCCTGATTTTGTACGTGAGGAAACCGGATTTGCGATTGGGGGAGTATCACCGTATGGATTGATAAAAGAGATCCCGATCTATATCGATCGGGATCTACTGGGCCATTCATTTATTTGGGCCGCTGCAGGATCACATCATGCGATCTTCAGCATTCAACCTCAAACCCTCGTCAGCACAACGGGCTGCCAGGTGATTTCAGTTCACTGATATTCAGTCAATTTATCAGGGCAGCTTCCTCCATCAACTTGTTGATTTCCAGGGGAATTCCTTTGGCGGGATCCAGTTGAAGTGTGATCGCATTCTCTGGACATTTATCAACACATACGCCGCATCCAAAACAATCTTCACTGTGGATCAGAGCCTTATTATTTACCATCTCGATCGCAGAAAATTGGCAGAATTCGCTGCAGGTTTCACACCCTTCACAAAGGTCGGAATCCACATAGGCGGTATACCCGGATGTCATTAGCATGGGTGTCCCGTTGTTATGAGCCTGGAAGGCCCCGCAGCAGCAGGAACAGCAATTGCAGATGGCATAAAAGCGATTTAGCATGGCATCTTTGAAGAACGCGTGTGAGACATGGCCGCGATCATGTTCTGCCTGGAGGATCCCCATTGCCTCTTCAGAAGAGATCAGGCGCGATTTTTCAGGTTGGTGTTCCAGAATAAAACTGGCAAATGGGTCCCCCACAATCAAACAAACATCAACGGGTGTGCAGTGATCTTCACGGGCCATACGGCAGGGACAATCCAGGACAATAATCGTTTGAGGATTGTGCATGATGATATCCTTGGCCCGGGTAAAGGGGATTACCTGCTCCAGATCCTTGATGACAATATCCTCCTGAATCGATACCAATCGTTTGGCTTCATCGATCGGTACGACTTTTCCGTGATAAGAATTCGCCCAGGCATAACCAGGTTCCTCAGGTTCATTATCCTGAGTTGGTTCCATAATTGACTGCAAATAAAGGAAGATCGATTGAATGACTTTGTACAGGCGGTGTTCCCCCAGGGCAACGCTAATATAGAAATATGGCCATTTTAAGTACATATAACCATGCAAAAAATCAAACAGGGAATAATCTGCTGTCCTTTTTCCCTCCTGATAAAAATCCCTGGTCGTGTTTTTGACCAATCCTCGTTTGTTTGCGTTCATGAATTGCTCCTTGGCTAAGGAAGCTGATCTTTCATGTTATTGTAAACCATCCTCAATGGGATAGAAAATAGCTGTAAACCAACTTAGTTTACAGCTATGATTTACCATTTCCTATCTAATAATCAGATTTGAAAATTTGATGCTAAGAAGATTTTAATGCCTGGAAATTCTCCCTTGCCCGTGGCCTTTTTCCATACATTAACATGAACGTCTTGAAGACTTTATCCGCAAAAGCGATCCCTTCAATTACTGAAAGTGTTAATTCACCAAGGCTGGCTAAAAACCTTTACAGTACCTGCATCTGGTTTCATGAAACCCAGGATCATTTTTATTGCACTGCTCTAACCTGGGCCATTTGGGGCAATCACCCCCAGAATCTCTCCTGGTTCAACTGAAAACGTCAGATCATCAATTGCCAATATATCAGCATAGGATTTGTATATGTTTTTTACTTCAACTACTGTCATCTATCTACCTGCCTCCCAAAAGATGTTCTGATTTACTATCATGCTGCCGCAGCTGCCGATTCTTCCTGCCAGCGTTTTACGACGAGACAGTAAGTGAAAACAAGCAGTTTTAGAGGGATCTCTGCTCCAATCCTGATGAAGGCACCCCTTTTTAATCCTCCCCTGGGAAGGATCTCGCATATCCCCTGACCCTGCGAATTCTTTAACGTCCAGCTCCGCAATTTGCTGCCGCCAGGCTTAAGTTGATAGGATTCGCCATCAAAACCAATATTGAATGCCCGGCTCAATTTTTTGGGAGGCTGCGCCTTACCAATGGTAGCGTTTCCTTCCTGAAATTCATACTGGCTTTTCCAAACACTCGGTTTTTTGAAGTCTAATAATAAATTACCGGCACCGGTAAAACTTCCCTCCCCTTTACTGCCTTTGATCGTCAAGGTACCCAGAACGCCTTCCGGGGAATTAAAGACATGTTCTTTCTTGAAAGTGCCGCTGACGGTTACCTCAATAACATCTGCTTTCAGTTCTGCCTGATCCGTCAATTTATTTTCCTTTATCAGTTTTATCTGAATCATCATATCGCTGTGCCATATCAGCCATCGCTGTTATACCCGCGAGCCCTCCCAGGTTCATTGTATCCACAGCGCTGGAAGGCACGATCACCATCGCTCCGCGTTCTTTCAACCCTTCAAAGAGCATATTCATGGCCCGCAGGTGAAGTGCCGTCGGGTTATCACGATAGGCTTCTGAGGCTTTAGCAAAAGAGTCGGCTATCTGCTCTTCACTTTCACCCAGGATGACCCTGGCCTGGCGCTCACGCTCTGCCTGGGCCTGCCGGCTCATCGCATCTTCCAACCCGGCGGGAATAACCACATCTCTGATCTCGACGGACTGCACAGTAATACCCCAGGGAGTGGTCCTTTCATCAATGATGCGCTGCAGCTCAGCATCCATCCGAGCTCGGCCGACAAGAATATCTGCCAGCTCCATCTGGCCAATGATCTCCCGCAGAGCTGTCTGCGCTGCCCAGGAGATAGCTGCCCGGTAGTTTTCAACTTCCAGGGCTGCCTTTTCAGCGTCCCAAACCACCCAGAATAATACTGCATCAACATCGACCGGCACTGTATCTTTTGTCAAGGTTCTTTCAGCCGTGAAAGTAGTCACCATCACCCGGTGATCGATCCAGGCTGGAATGGTATCGAAGATTGGAATGATCCAGAATGGTCCGGGGCCCTTCAATCCCACAAATCGTCCCAACCGTAAAACGATGGCTTTTTCCCATTGTTCTGCGACCTTGAATGCCAGCAAAACATATAAACCTATGAGATTCAATGCCAGAACTTCAACAATGATCCAGAGAACCCTGGTACTTTCTATGATCATCCAGGTCATAATGCCCATTGATATCAGCATCAGGATCATAAAAACAAAGACTGCTACACCATTTACTTGGCTTTCTTTTTTCATATCGAAACTAAAATCCATTCCTGTAGGTTTGATAATCATTTTTTCCTTACCTCCTATACGATTTGATCAATTAATTACTTTTATCCTTCATCCAATTATTCATTTCATCCTGGAAGGCTGCCTTAATTTCCTGTGTACTGTACCCAAGACCGTGGGCTTCTTCCAGGGCAGATAGCATGATCGAGTGAAGCAATTTTTGGCGTTTCTTTTCGATCTGCTTTTGATCAGGGACTCCAGATACAAAAGTTCCCCTCCCGCGCTGGGTTGAGATCACACCTTCTTTGTCCAATTCAAAATACGCCCTGGCGACAGTATTCAAATTGACACGAATGTCTGCAGCCAGTTCCCTGATCGTAGGCAGCTGCTCTCCTGGCTGAATTTGTCCTGCGGCAATCAGGGAGTGAATGCTGTCTTCAATCTGGATATATATCGGTACGTTGCTCTCAGGATCCAAGTGTAATTTCATATTTTCCTATTGTTATAGTGTATTATTACAATAGTATTATGGCATAAGAGACAGGTATTGTCAAGTAGGTCAGCCAGCCAACATAATTTGACCGGAATTCATTTATGACATACAATTTAAAAGTTAGCCTTCCCTTGAATATTATTAGAT
>JAGHAU010000261.1 GCA_021161345.1 Anaerolineales bacterium
TCAGCGCAAAATCAGTCGTGCTGTAGTTGAAGATCTCAAAAGCGGCCAGGGCGGTGATGATCAATAGACCAAAAACGACGCCTTTCTTGATCTGGACTCGTTCTGGAATAAAGGGAATACTGTTGGCAGACATATGTACCTCCCGTAGTGAGAAAAAATCAATGATGTATAAGCTATCGATCATATTCTAGAACGTTTGTTCTACTTTGTCAAGGCTTGATTTTTCCTTCCTTCCCCCTGCCCTTTTCTCTGGTAGAATAGCCCTGTATGTCAGAAATCATTCCCTCAAGAAGATAAAATTCTATGAAAGCAGAACAAACCTTTGCCACCTGGGTGGAAGTGGATCTCAAAGCCCTTAAGAATAATATCAAGATCATCCGTAAAGAAACTGCCGTCCCATTAATGGCCGTGGTAAAAGCCAATGGTTACGGCCATGGTTATATGCCTATCACCAGGACCGCAGAAGAAGCCGGCGTAGATTGGTTTGGCGTTGCCCGTCCAAGGATGGCGCTCAAAATGCGCGAGGACGGCATCAAAAGCAACATCCTTGTTTTGGGATATATCTCACCGGAACGCATTGAACAGATGATCTGCCTTGATGTTTCTCTAGCAATTTGGACCAAGGAACATATCGGGCTGGTAGAAAAAGCTGCTGTCAACTGTCAGAAAATTGCCCGGGTCCACTTACTGGTTGACAGCGGAATGGGACGATTGGGCTGCCATCCAGAAGAAACGCTAGGGCTTGCCCACTTGGCTGAAGAAACAAATCGGGTTGAACTGGAAGGGCTTTTCTCACACCTGGCCAAAGCTGACGAATCTGATCCCGAACCTACCAGGAAACAGGAGCTGGTATTCCTCAAGGCGATCGATGTCCTTGACAAAGAGAAACTATTGCCCGGCATCATTCATATGGCAAATTCTGCAGGCACATTAGCCCATCCGGAAACTCGCTTTCAACTAGTCCGTCCTGGCCTGATCATCTATGGGCTATCACCTTCTCCAGAGGTTCAGCTGCCTGCCGGCATAGAGCCGATCTTGAGCTGGAAATCGGTGCTTGCCAGTATGAAGGAACTCCCCCCCGGCCACGGAGTCAGTTACGGACATACTTATGTGACAACCAAAAAAGAACTGATCGGCGTGATTCCAGTCGGTTACGCAGATGGCTACCGAAGAGGTCCAGGAAATGCAGTTCTGATCAATGGTGTCAAAGCGCCTATTGTCGGCAGGGTCTGCATGGATCAATTCATGGTGAAATTGGAAAATGTCCCCAATCCGCAAATCGGCGACGAGGTTGTCCTGATAGGGAAACAGGGAGATGAAGTCATCAGCGCTAACGACCTGGCTCGAGTCTGGCAAACTATTAACTACGAAGTTACCTGCGGTATAGGTGCCCGGGTTCCGCGGATATACCCGGAAGTCTAAAATAGGCTTTCTCCCCCATACAAATTAATTAGATTGATCTGGCTGTGTCGGATAGGATTGCTGTTCCAGAGGTAAAACCACATGGAACTCGCTTCCCGGTAGATGATCGGCATCCTTTTTAAGCCGCTCGACCCAGACCCGGCCGTTATGGGCTTCAATGATGCTGCGCACGATAGCCAGTTCTTCACCTGGATGTTCCTCCCCAGCTGCTAATTCATCCAAAAGAGAAAAATCTGCCACCATAGGATTCATCCGTTCCTGGAAAATACGGCCTTTGGCTTCAGAATCGATACCAATCCCTGTATCAGTAACGACTATTTCTGCTCCCTCCCACTTTAAGAGCTCAGATCGAGGTGGAATATGGCGCCCTGTGATTTTGATCTTTCCACCGCTCGGCGTATGAGTCATCGCATAGTTAATTAGAATCTCAAACACTTTCTTTAGCGCTTTACTGTCACCATAAACCGGTGGGATCTCTCCCAGATTATCATGGGAAAGGGTGATCTTCCGGGCTCGGACTTGTCCACCCAGATCCCTGCAAACTGAGTCTACCATTGTGTAAAGGGACAGCGGCGTGGTATCGATATTCAGGTTCTTCGGCTGGACACTGGCTGTGTCGATCATATTCTCAATGATATTTTGCAGCCGGTCAGATCCTGAAACGATGCCTTTGATCAATTCGCTGTAATAATCATCTTCCATCAATTTATTATCATTCGCAAGCAGTTGGGAATATCCGCTTACAACTGTCAGTGGAGAACGCAGTTCATGGGCTTTAATGCTGATGATATCCGAAGATGATTTTTTGATCTGTTCGATCTTATCCAGGGCAGTATTTTGGGATGCCTTAGCCCGCCTTAACTGGCTGTCTATCTTGGTCAGGCTTTCTACAAGGCGAGCGTTCTGGAGCGCGACTGAGGTCTGGTCTGCCAGGGAAGACAGTAGTTCCAATTCCTCATCCGAGAAAGAAGCCCCGGATAGTTTCTGTGACAGCGCGAATAATCCGATCCATTCATCTTCCGTGTGAATGGGCACCAGCGCCTCCACATCAAGGGCTTTAATCCAGGCCAGCACATTTTCCGGGATGGCCTGGAACTTGGGAATGAATTCCAGTTCCGATTGGGTCAATGGCCGTTTTTCTTCAGCCAAAACTTTGGTGATGGGGCTGTTTGCGGGCAGAAAATCCAAATCTGGCAAGGTCATCGATGTGCCCTGGACTGCTTTAAGACGCCAATTAGGGGGTTCTTTTTCAGGTTCGAGACGGTCAACCAGGAACAAAGTGCCCTTTCTCAATTCCAGAGATTCGCAGATCATCTCAATAGTAACCTTGGAAAGCAGTTCAATATCCAGGATGCTGCTGAGGGTTTTGCTGTAGCTTCGAATCTCCAGAGTTCTGGTCCCCTCGCTGGAAAGCAAACGCTCCAGGATGGATTTGACCAGTCGATTGGTAGGCAGGAAAAATATCAGGATGACAAGGGAAAAGAAGACTCCATTATAGACCGGTTTATACCAATCAAGCTCGACAAAATATCGCTCGAGGATCAGGAAACCCAAGGCATAGATCAAGACGATTATGATCCCTGACAAAGTATATCCAGCACCCCGAAAAGCCAGGCCCTTCAAATCTGGCAAGCGGTAGGTCAAGACCAGGAAATTCAGTATGATTGTTGAAGCCAACAGCAGCAGGCTGCCTATTATTTCATGTCCCAACATCATTAATACAGTGCTGCCGATATAAAGAATTAACGCAGAGGTCCAGTAAATCGCTCGCTGCTTAACAACCGTTCGGTCTGTAACTCGATATTCGTGAAGGACCATAATGCTGGAAAGGATCACAAAAAATCCCCAGCCTACAGCCTGGATAATAGTGGACAGGATAGAGTGTGTATAACCTTCCTGCTGCCGCCCCCAGTTGAGGTCGCCCGGAAAGATCTCCAACGCATCAGCTGTTACTGCAATACCCATAATGACCAGAGAGATGATCAGCCAGGTCCAACCA
>JAGHAU010000203.1 GCA_021161345.1 Anaerolineales bacterium
CCATTCTTTTAATCCTGATACATAGCGCTGCTCCCGAACGACCCAGCCAGGGAATCGCTCGCCAGTATTTCCATCAATTAGCGTGAATCGAATCCGGGGCGACTCATAAGCAGTCGGGAACAAGGGCATAACCCGTTCAGAAAGGGGCAAAGTCCCTGCCCGCCAGTGAGGGAAGATCAAACGAACTTCAACATCCTTGACCGGGAACTGCTTCTTTTCTTTTAGAGGAGTCAGCTCATCATCCAGCGACTCTTCCAGGCTCAACATATCTTCTGACAATGAGTCAAGATCATATTCCAGGGGGGCATACCGCAGATATATCGGAGTCTCCTGAACGCTTTCCGGCTCCAGCCCTTTCAAGTACCAGGCAACAATGCCGGCTGGCCCAACCTCGTCGAAGCGAGGGTCTTCCTGTAAAGCATGGTCGAGTGAAAACTCGATCAAATTATGATTTACATCTCCCGGCAGATCAATATCTTTAACCAGTTCTGATGTTGCCAGCGGTCCGCCTTCATTCATATCCAGGACAGCTTCAGCCAGGTTCAAATTGCCGTTGTTTACATCCACCAGCAAGGCTTGCAAGAACCAGCGTCCAGCAATCTGGACAAAATCTGCATGGTCGACCAATCCCAGTTCTATCCCCTCGATCAAAACCTCTGGAAAGCTGTTGGTCACCGCTTCCGGATCAAGGGATTCAGCCTGGGTTGATTCAGGAGGAATGTTGAGAACATGATCCTCAATACCAGCAGCAAACTCATGCTGCTTTCCACCCTCAAATTCAACCTGTATGACGTTAAACTGGCCAATAGCGGGATTTTCACCATTGCGTAGTCCAACAACCTCGCCTTTTTTCCATTCGCAAGCCGGGAAAACCAGTTTATCTCCCACCTCGTACTTGTCCTTTGGGAAATAAATATCATTGCCGTCCAGGCGCTTTTTTTCCAGGCGCACTTTTTCGCGTTCGATCCGCTCTCCGACCAAGATGGGCATCAGCTCTTCCGAGGTCAGCGGGGTTTCACTTTCTAATAGATAATCATAAAGGAAGGATATATCCTCATCTTCCAGTTCATATTCCTCCCAGTAACCTTCGCGGAGGGATAGTAAGGCAGTTGCCATAGTAATGCCTCTAATACGTGAATATATAATGCCTTGAACAATACGTAATTAAGCCCGTATATTATACTCTACTCTACCCTCTCGACAACCTTGGATGGATTTGTTGTGTAATCAGCTGAGAAAAGTTCTAGGGGTAAGAATTATCTACCCAATCCAGAGGATCGACCTGGATTCCCCCAACCCAAACTTCCCAATGCAGGTGGGGTCCGGTGGACCTTCCGGTTGAACCCACCCGGCCAATCAGAGCGCCGGCACTGACCTGCTGGCCTTCCTGGACCAAAAACTCGGATTGATGAGCGTACAGAGAATACACTCCCCAACCGTGATTGATCAAGGTTGTATTGCCGTGCAGTAGGAGTGGACCGGTGAAGACAACCTTGCCTGGTGCCGCGGCATAGATATCCCCCCCCATGGAACTGAAATAATCCAGCCCGGAATGGAAATAATAATAGCCGCTGCCGTTATATGACCTGCGGCCCCCATAATAAGATGCGTATGCAGCGCTGAGGGCAGGCGGCACCGGAGATAGAAAATCACCAGCCCAGAATTTACTCTGGGTAGACTGCAGTGTATACTCCTGGAGTTGAGTAGTCTCATCTTCTGTAATTGCTATACCCACTGTTTCCTGGGGTACACCGATGATCTCTTCATAATGATAGTTGCCGCTGAAAACTTCCACCATCTGGGTCAGAGCAAATGGGGTGCCGTCTGTCAGTACCCCGGACAAGCTGATGGATTTCAACCCCGGACTTTCTTTCGCATGCAGGCCTTGCAGTGACAGGTAAGTTTTTCCATCCTTTGTGAAAAACGAGAGGGGATACTCACCCAGGGACCCGGAGATTTGGGCTCCGTCAGGGATATTTACCTCGATCACATAGGTATGGCCCTGGACAAATTGGTTCGGGGAAAAATCTATTTTTTTGATCTCGTCTGGAAAACCGCCTGGGCCGCTGCTTTCAGTTCCTGGGACAAAAAGCACCTCGCCTGGGATCAAATCCCAGGTCCCACCCTGGTTATTGGCTGTTACCAGCACCCAGGGATTCAGATTTTCCTTGATCGCCATTTCCAGGAAAGACTCTTCTGGTGCCAGGGATACGCGTTTTCCATCTTGGGCTTCGATCTCGTTTTCACCCACCAAAACCGCAGAAACGCCAACATATAATTCAAAGGGACTGGTGAGGCGGTTGATCTTGATCAGGGAATCCTCTGGAATCTGGTAGCGGCGGCTGATACTCTGGAGTGTTTCGCCAAAGGGAACCTTGACTGTGATGGCCACACCGCTGAGATCACCAAGGCCAGGAATGATAAGCTGAGTGCCAGGAATGATCGAGCTATTTTCTGTTAACCCGTTGACTGCCAGCATTTCATCATAATAAACATGCAGTTTTCGAGCAATAGCCCACAAGGTATCTCCTGCCTGCACGATATATACAAGATTATCCGGTGAGTTTCCCTGGGCAAAAGCCGGGGTCGCTAAACTCAGCAGCAGCAGTAATAACAGGGAAAAGCGAAAGATTTTATTCAAAATTCAGGATATCTCCCAATTCAAATTCCGGTAAACGCTCCGGGTGGATTTCAAGGATATATTTTGCAGGAGATGCGGGAGTGTAAAATGGCTGCCAGCTTTTTGCTAGTTGTTTATCCACAATCTTCCGGGAAGAATCCAACCAGAGCACTCCCAGATCCATACCCACAAAAAACATATGGATTGCCGCGTTAGCCCGGCTCTCGGAGCCCTGGACCATTAATAACCCGGCATCCATTTCAATGGAATTTCGGAACATCAAACCCTTCAGGCGGCAAAAAAAACTCTCACAGTTATTTACCCGAAGTGGATTTTCCAAGCTTCGTGTTCGATTGGTTACTTTAACTTCCATAGTGGAAAGGCAAGCTGGAATAAAAGACGGATCCGGAATTAATCTCCGGTCTGGGCCAGGACATATTTGACCCGTTCAGCCAGTTCTTCTGGTCGGAAGGGCTTCGTTATATAGTCATCGACCTTGGCGACCTGGCGCCAGAGCACAATATCGATGCTTTGAACTTTTGCGGTAACAACGATCACCGGGATATCCCTGGTCTTTTCATTTTCTTTTAAACGTTGGAATACCTGAGTGCCGTCCATTACCGGCATCATCAGATCCAAAAGGATCAGGTCTGGGGTCTGTTCATTGACGAGAGCCAAACCTTCTTCACCACCATTCGCTCCCAGCACTTCATATCCTTCCCTGGCCAGGATCAACTTCATCAAATTAGTGGTTTCCGGTTCATCTTCGATACAAATGATCCGTTTTTTGTCGGTCATCATTTTATATTCCCTTACTAATCTTCTGTAAGTTTACCATAATTTCAGGGGCTTCCAGTGACTTGTAAAGAGGGTATATGGGGAAAAATCAAACCAAAAATACTGGAAAACACGGCCTTCAAAAAGGGAAAGAGCTTTTCTGATCGATGGCGTTTTTAAGATATATAAGTCCCTTGTCCCTTGCCACTCCTAACACTGTAGAATATAATCTTCTCGCTACCAACAAAATAGATAAATTAAAGGCCATTAAAGATGATCGATGTAAATGAGTTGAGAAAAGGTGTCACTTTTGAACTGGATGGACACATCTTCAAAGTTTTAGAATATGACCATCATAAACCCGGACGAGGCAAAGCCACTATCCGAGTTGATGTCAGGGATCTTCGATCTGGAACTCGCTTGAAGAAAAAATTCAATTCCGGCGACACAGTCCAGGATATTCGCCTGACATACCGAAATGCCAAGTACATGTACAACGATGGTGAACTGTACTACTTCATGGATGTGGAAACATTCGAACAACCCTCCTTAAAAGGCGATGTGCTGGGTGAAACAACAAAATTCCTGACTGATGAAATGGAAGTAAAACTGACATTTTTCAATGAGGAACCCCTGGATATCGATTTGCCCACTGCTGTTGATCAGAAGGTTGTGCGGGCAGATCCATCAGTTCGCGGGGATACTGCCACCAGCGTGACCAAGGCAGTGACTACTAATACCGGTCTGGAAGTATTTGTGCCTAATTTCGTAGAAGTAGGCAATACAATCCGGATCGATACCCGAACTGGGGAATATATAACCCGGGTATGAAAAATCCTGCTGGTGTGGAATGCCATTATTTCTTTGGGGATTATTTCCGGGGAAGAAACCGGGAAGAATGCCGGCTGTTAAAATCTGCCATTCCACCCATTAACTGGGAACCAAAATTTTGTGATAATTGCCCGGTTCCAGCGATCAGGAGGGCAAATTCTTGTGAAGATATGCAGCTGAAACTTACCCTGAAACGGCCATTACCCCTAATGCCGAAGCGGGTCCAGGTAACAGCCTATTGCAAGAAAACCCACCAGGATGTCGCTGAACCGCAAATCGGCTGTGGAGAATGCCACAAGCTGCCAGAAGTGTTTTTAGCAGATTAGATTTAGCATTAAATATTTACATCGGCCCGGACCGGCCAAATTTCCTCTCCAGCAGATCCACAGAAAGATGGATCATTGTTGGTCTGCCATGAGGGCAGGTGCGGGGTGACTGACAGGCTTCCAAATCCAAGAGGAGCTGTTTCTGTTCCTCAGGGTTTAATACCTGGCCGGCCTTGACCGCAGCCCGTTTACACACCCTGGCAATTATTTTTTCCTCGATATTCCGCTCTAAAGGGGTTTCATTGACTTCCAGATCTTCAACAGCTGCCCGCAGCATACCTTCAGGGGATGATCCCTGGAGCAAGCCCGGTACAGAACGGATCACGAATGAACCCGGTCCAAATTCCTCCACATCAAACCCCAATTTCTGCAAGGTGGGGATGTGCTCTTTCATAAGATCAGCGCTGGCAGGCGAGAATTCCACCACCACAGAATCCAATAGAACCTGGGAAGGGTGTTCTTCTCCCCTCTCAGCTGTGAACTTCTCAAATAACACACGTTCATGGGCGGCGTGTTGGTCGATCAG
>JAGHAU010000270.1 GCA_021161345.1 Anaerolineales bacterium
AAAGGGCGTCAGCAGCAATACCGATTCCTGGGGCGATCGCGCCGCCCAGGTAATCCCCTTCCTCCGAGATAGCATCGAATGTGGTCCCGGTACCAAAATCAACCACACAGGCCGGTCCGCCATAGAGATGCTGAACCGCGGCAGCGTCTACAATACGATCCGCGCCGACTGATCGGGGTGTTTCATACAGGATCCTCACACCAGTTTTCACACCAGCGTCCACCACCAGGGGATCGTGATCAAGGTACTCCCTGCAGGCCTGGAGGAAAACTCCTGTTAAGCGCGGTACCACTGAAGCCAGGCATACACCTGTGATATCACCAGCTGTCAAGTTTTCATGTTTTAACAAGCCATCGATCTGCAGCCCATACTCATCTGGCATGCGCTGATGATCTGTTGATACCCTCCAGCAGGGACCCAGTTCTTCTCCACTGTATACACCGAGGGAAATATTAGTATTGCCAATATCGATTGTCATTAACATAGGACTTCCTTCACTTGATTCTCATCACCTACAAGCACGATCGTGGGTTTCCAATCCGGGAGGTCTTCATCTTCGGCCAGCCCATAAGCCATGGCAATGATCTTGTCACCGGTATGAACCAGCCTTGCAGCAGCACCATTAATTTCGATTATGCCAGATCCTGCTATCCCTAAAATTATATATGTTTCAAATCTGGCTCCGTTGTTTAGATTTACCACCTGAACAAGTTCATACTCCACCATACCTGCCTTTTTAATCAAATCACTATCAATTGTAATACTGCCCTCATAGTCCAGATTTGAATCTGTTACGGTTGCCCGGTGGATTTTTGATCTTAGCAGTTTTCTGTACATTTTTCACTTCCCTAAAATAATATTATCAATCAGTCTTGTCCTGCCAACAAAAACAGCCATTGAGACCAGACAATCCTGGATTTGATTTTCAAGTTCTTCCAGGGTATTTGGGTCAGCGCAAGAAACATATTGAAGTTGGGCCAACTCTTCAAATTCAACCTCATCACTGACTATCTTTTTAATAATCTCCGCGCGCCTTTCACCATTCAAGTAGGCATCTCGGGCAAGAAACAAACCCCGCGAAAGGCATCTGGCGGCTAACCTTTCTTCTTGATCCAGGTAAGTGTTACGGCTGGACATTGCCACCCCATCCGGTTCACGCACAATTGGACAGATAATGATTTCAATCGGAAAATTCAGATCCCTCACCATACGCTGGATAACAGCTGCCTGCTGGGCATCTTTTTGTCCAAAATATGCTTTGTCCGGACCCACAGCGTTAAATAGTTTACTCACCACAGTGGCAACTCCCCTGAAGTGAGTTGGCCGGAAGGTTCCCTCCAAGAGCTTAGAAAGCTGATCCACATCAATCCAGGTCTGGTACCCTTCCGGATACATGACCTCAACAGTCGGGATCCACACAAGATCCACACCCGCGTTTTCCAGAAGTTCGACATCGCGGTCAATATCCCGGGGATAGTTTTCGAGGTCTTCGTCCGGTGCAAATTGAGATGGGTTGGCAAATATACTGACGACCACGGCAACGCAATCTTCCCTCGCTTTATCCACCAGGGAGAGATGACCTTCATGAAGGTATCCCATGGTTGGTACAAAACCAACTGGCCGTTCCAGCTTGGATAATTCTTTTCTCAACTCACTCGTTGTTGTCATTATTTTCATTTTCAGAAATCCTCATTATGTTTTCTCGCGCTTGAATCAACAACAACATGATCTCATTTACAGGAGTATTCAAATTCACCGATCTTCCTGCCCGGACAACCGCGCCGCACATGGCATCGATTTCTGTTGGGGCCCCCCTTCTGATATCCTGAAGCATGGATGAAATATTTTCCGCGGTGGCGGCCGCTACCGCCTCAACAGCCGAGACAGGATCTTCATAACCCAGCTCGATTCCCAGAGCTTGGGCGACATTTCCCGCTTCACAGGCTGCAAGACTCATGAGACCCTTTGAATATTTGTTATCTAACAGCTGTCCATTCTTAACGTTCAGGAGAGCTGTTAATGGATTGATAGCCACATTTATTATCAATTTACTCCATACCAGTCCTGACAGGTTTTTAACTTCCTGAATAGAAAACCCAGATTGCTTGAGGCATTGGATCAATGGGTCCAATCCTGGGTGAGGCTGGACAGAGATAATTCCCTCACCGCCTGGGCAGACGACCCCGGGTCCAATCAGTGTTGCCCCGTAGGTAGTCACTCCCTGGGCAGCACGCCTGTCTCCCAGGATTTCTCCCAATATCTCCAAATTACCCAACCCATTTTGAAGCGATAGAACGATCCCTTCAGGATCCAATATCTGGGCCAATTGTTTGGCTGCCCGCTCTGTTTGCCAGGATTTAACCAGAAGCAGAGCCAATTTTACCGGAGGTATTTTTAACGGGTCCGTCACCCCCTGGGCCGGATAACTATCCCTTTTCAGATCTCCTGCAATACGGATCCCGGATTGATTTATAGCCTGGATCCCTTCCCGCCAGGTTCCAAGCAAAGTCACTTTATGGTCTGAAGCAGCCAACCTGGCCCCAAACAATAAAGCCATCGCGCCGGACCCAACAATAAGAATATCAGTCATATTCTGGAGTCTACAGTGAGATCAAGGAACTTTTGCCATTCCTGATCGGACATGGAAAAAGTATGTTCCTTTCCAGGGAAATTACCGCCTTCAACATCGATTTTATATTCCTGAAATGCGTGATGGATCTCTTGATGGAGAACTTTGTATTGTTTCACAAATTTCGGTGTAAATTTATCAAATAGTCCCAGGAGGTCATGGGTAACAAGGACCTGCCCATCGCATCCCGGACCTGCGCCAATGCCAATAGTTGGAATGGTCAATTTGTTGGATATATATTCTGCCAGACGGGACGGAATGGATTCCAGGACAATTCCAAAACACCCAGCATTTTCAAGTGCCAATGCATCAGCCAAAATTTCCCCGGCTTCATCAGCAATCCTTCCCTGAGCCTTAAATCCGCCCAGCTGATTTACACTCTGCGGCGTGAGACCCAGGTGTCCAAGGACCGGAATTCCTGAATCAACGATTGCCCGAACTGCATCAAGCCTCGCCCGCCCTCCTTCAAGTTTGACAGCATCCATACCCGCTTCCTGAAGAAACCGGCCAGCATTGCGTAAAGCCTCAGAAGAACTTACCTGGTATGACATAAAAGGCATATCTCCAATTAACAAGGCATTGGAAGCTCCCCTGGCAACTGCCTTGCAGTGATGGAGCATATCCTCCATAGTGACCGGCAAGGTGTTTTCATAGCCCAGAACAACCATTCCCAGGGAATCTCCAACCAGGATTGAATCTATGCCCGAGAGGTCTACCGCTCTGGCAGTTAGAAAATCATATGCAGTTAACATAGTAATGGGTTCTCCGCGCTCTTTTTTAGCCCGGAAGACAGACGAAGTGACTTTCTTGTTGGAAATGGGAGATGTTGACATGGTACCCTCCTTTTTGGTAGGGGCCAATTTCATGTTATGGATTATTTATCTGGCGGTTATTTGCTCAGATTCTGGAGTAATTATCTCTTAAATATGCAAGTTAAACAAGGAAAAGCACCCGATCAAGATTGATGATCATCCTTCCTGATATCCTTGCTCTGCCAGGAAAGGACCAAACCTCATATTACATAAATCAATTTGCTCAGAAGAAAAATGCTCCTGATATCTGCCAACCTTTCCCTTCATAAAGTGAGTGAATTTCCGTCTGGAGGGTTTTATTCCTGGTTTAAGATGTTCAACCAGAGTCAATGCCTGTTCAGCGTCAAGGTTGATACCAAGAAAATCAACCAGTCGTGGAACTACCTTATCAAATTTGGTTAACATAGTCTCATATTTTATTGAATAAGTTTGGTCAGACTGGATCCACCCCCTGGCGATATCAATATAGGGTGTAATAAAATCTATGGCCTCTTCAATGGTCCTGATTCCTGCAAATGCATTGCTGGCTGTCGGATTTGTGATCGCTTCCTGCCCATATTCATAGATCGACAAGGCTGCGTCCCTTGGATCACGATAAATGTAAGTAGGCTTGATGAGACCGATAGAAATCAATCTGTCCGCCAGTGGTTTTCTGCCAGCATGCAATTTGATAACAAAATTCGGTTCAAATAACAGTGGGGAAATCACAGGCAAAATGCGATAGGCGCTTATTGTACCGATATTGCAATTCACTTCCGTAAGCAATTTACCTAAATGGTATTTGTTTCGGATCTCACCCGCATTAACACCACCAGCAGCAATCACCAGAGTTTGAGTAATATTATGGAACCAGCCCGTTCCTGCCCTGGGCATCCCCACTGACAGAATAATTTTTTTATTCATCAACCTCCTCTGATCTCAACTCCGCCTTTTCTTTTAGCACCTGTTTTTCCCCCTCACTCAAGAAAGCAACCTCTAATGCGTTCTTTTGGGCCTGAGTTATCTGCTGATTTGATAATCCTGCTGCAGGCGCCGCTAGTTCATATTCATATTTAAGATCGATATTGCTGATACCAGGGTCGTCAGTATTTATTGTGGCCAGGATACCTTCCTCAAGGAAGGTCCTTAAGGGGTGATTCATATATTGATCTACTACCCTGGTCTGAATATTCGAGGTCAGATTACTCTCTACACCGATAGAATTTTTTGCCAGATACTCCATTAACATTGGATCACGAGCAGCACTCACCCCATGGCCGATACGCTCTGCCCCCAACTCTTCCAGAGCCTGCCAAATAAAATCCGGTCCACCTTCTTCCCCAGCATGAATAGTGATATGCCAGCCTGCTTCCCGCCCTTCCTTAAAGTGATCCACAAAAAGGGTCCCAGGATAATTCACCTCATCCCCTGCCAGATCCAGGGCTACGATCTGATCTTTATACTGGAGTAATGATTCTAACTCCAACCAACACTGATCAGGTCCATAGGTCCGGCTGATGATGCCGATCAAGTTCACTTTGACATCAAAATTCCTTCGTCCCCGATCAACCCCTTCAATTATTGCTTCAACCACCCCCCCTGCATCCAGCTGATGTGGTTCAGCCATAAATTTCGGACTGAAACGCAGTTCAATATAATCTATCCCTTCCAAATAAGCGTCTTCAACGTTTTCGTAAGCAACTCGGCTGCAGGCTTCATAATCGGCCAATACACCGATCATATATTTGAACTTATCAATAAAAGCCATCACCCCAGGTCGGGGTTCCGTGATCTGGACATAAGGTTTTAGCCCAACTAGATCATCTGCAGGCAAGGGGATATTATGTTTTTGGCCTAGATCAAGGATGGTTTCCAGGCGAATGCTTCCATCCAGGTGCCGGTGCAAATCTATCAAGGGGAGAGTTTTATCAATCATCAAGTCTTCTCCAATACTGCTATAAGGTCATACCTAATTCTTTAAAGACCAATTATAATAAACTATGCACAGATTGATAAAGGAGATTGATCAATGAAAAAAGCAATGGCTTTTATATTCGGCGCTGTATTGGGGGGCGTTTTAGGCGGTGTTACTGCCCTGCTACTGGCTCCCTATTCTGGAAAAGAACTGCAGACCGTCATCCAAAAAGAAGTAGAGAACATCCAGATCGAGATCAAAGGAGCAGCTCAAAAGAAAAGGGCTGAACTGGAAGAACAGCTGGATGAGCTGATTCATCCTAAAGTATCCTAATTACTAAAAATAGATATCCGGTGGATATTCGATCAGCATTATAAAAAAACAGACACTCCCTGTTAACGGGAGTGTCTGTTATCTTAATCCGTGACCAACTCGAACCAGTAATTTGTTCTTTGTCTTGTGAAGCGCGTTATCCCTGTGACCACCAGGATCACCGGGTGGGAACCGTTATCCCCTGCTTCAACAGGAATTTCCAGCTGATTTCCTCCCGGGACAGATAGATATTCAACCCGGGGCGCCGCATCCAGATGGATCAGCGCCAGGCGGTAGGTTTGTGGCAAACTGTTCCCGATTCTGACGAATCCCTCCGCAATCCAGCCGCCGTCATCCAATTCAAAATCAGATGAATAACCAATTTCAGGAACAGATACATCATCTAACAACAAACCCTCACCATGAACGGCTGCGTCAGTGATGTACTCAAAGCGAAGCTGGATCAGCTCTCCAGCATAACTTGATAGATTAACACTCTCCTCAATCCAGATCCCGCTGCCGCCGGACAGGCCGTTATACCCCCATCCATAACTGTTGCCGGAAGGATCCTCAACTGTGCTGGATGGAGCCCGGATAATACGCCAATCCTGACCATTTGTGGATACCTCCAGAAAGACATAATCGTAGTCCTCTTCCAGGTCATACCACAGGTGATAATTGAAAGTTATTGATCCAGTCTGGTCGCGAAAATCAAACTCTCGCGTCAAACTCATATCTGAATGGTCACCTTTATTAGACCAGAATGAATACTCTCCGGAATAAGGATCCTCCGGCAGCACCTGAACGGACCGTTGACCTGTAAAATTGATCTTAAAGCTCTCAGCGCAGTTTAGTTTAATATAGTCAGCGGCGTACTGGTGCACATCCCTCTGAAGTTCTCCAGTTGAGCACTCATCAATCTCTTCTGTTGGATAAAAATAAGGAGCATCGGGATAGCTGATGTATTTAAACCGATCTGTAACGTTATATTCATTAGTGAGAATATTTGTCACAACCCAATCCAGGAAAACATCATCAGCGGTCACCTGAAAACCTGTAACAGGATCAGTGATATTCAGATCCTCTAAAACCTTGTCTATGCTGGGCAGTCCATTTAACTCGTCCGCCACCAATGCTTTGGTGGCCTCGCTGCCAAAACGATCCATGAAATATGTCACAAATAGAAATGCATTTCCGTAATGGGGAATGGTTGCATTTGGATCATTGGGCCAATCATTCAACTGCGTATCAGGGTCATCTGCAAAATAATAGTCATGGGTAGGTCCATCTCTGTGACCGGTTAACAAGGTCGCCAGTTCAGAAAAACCTTCATTCAACCAGGAGGTTTCATTTCTGTCCCGATACCAGTGGATCATATGCTGAAACTCGTGCGCCAGAACGCCATAAGTATATCCTTCCCTCAAACCTGCGTTATCGGCGCTGAGCATAAAAGTCTCATGAGCATTGGAAAACTCGTGCACATCCGGGTGGTATTCATCTGTGGAATTATAATAACCCGCCAGATTAAAACCCAAACCGCGGGCATAGATCACATACAAATGAGGATCTTCGTCCACTCCGGGAAACCACTCAGAACCAAAGAATTCCCTGTTGGTTGGATAGACATTATTCTCAAAATCAGCTGCCAAATTATCCAGTGCACTCTGGGAGTATTCAACCCCATTCTCGATCCAGAAGTAAAGATGATCTGTGGCTGCTGCCAAGGTGGCTTCGATCTGGAAATTCTCTGCTGTATCAGTGTCAGTAACCCAGAAATTCTCTTGAGTTCCAATCGGAAGGTCCAGGTTTGCAACCGGCAGCGTAAGCGGGATGTTTTCCTTGCCTTCCAGCCGTTGAGCAATATCGACAGGATCATTGATAGGGACAGCAGCATTTAATAGTATATCCAGGGTTGATGAACTCCCGGAGGATGATTGTGGAGCTGCCAGGACAGGGGCAGGAATAACTTCCACATCGACAGGAGAATTATTGGATATGTTGCTTCCTCCCCAGCGGTACAGAGTGTACGCGGTTATACCGCACGCCAGGCAGGAGCAACCAACCACAATAACGACAAGTAATACTAAACCAATGATTAGATTTTTATTCTTCAGCTTAATATCTCCTTGTTTTTATTTTCAGTTTGACGATAAATCTGGAAAGCCGCTGTAACCAAGCCAAATACAACCCATGGATTTGGAATTGCCAGTGAGTCATAAGAGAATGTATCCACTAAGAAAGCTATCAACCCGAGGATTGATCCTGCACCCCAGAATTTTATTTCCAGATCTTCTGATAACCACAGATAGAATCCTCCAGATGCTAACGTGATTAAGAAAGTAATATAAGCTCCCGTCCCCAAGAGACCTGTCTCAGCGAGAAGTCTGACAAAATAGTTTTTTGCGGTAACTACTCGGATATGATCAGGCACAATTCTGGTCAAGATTTCTGGAACAAACCCTACCTGAATTGATGGTAATGATTCCTGAAAATGGAAGGTGTAATTCCCTAATCCGACACCAAAAAGTGGGTAGGCCTGGAATTCTCTAAAAGCCGTTTCCCAATACACAAATCGGGGTCCAAATCCAATATACCGGAAAAATCCTGCCAGAGAGCGGGTACCTATTGAATCTTTCAAGGCCTCATAATCAGTCCAATACAACCACATCCGGTTGATATACCTATTATCTTTTCCAATATAGTAAATTATGGCACTGATACCGCCAAGTAAAAGGATAGCAGATACGGTAATTCGAATGAATTTGGGTATAGCGTAATAATATTGAACGATCTTTCCCCAAATTCCCTTCATTTCACTTTTATGGTCTCCAACGGTCCGCTTCCTACGGAAAAACAAGAATCCAGCGCTTATTACCACTGCCGCGACAGTTATCCCTGCCCTTGATAAAGTAAATAGCAATTCTAATATCATCCAGGCCAATAAAAATCTTTCAACAGTTAACCAACCCCAACGTTTCTTATAAACTGTACGATCCAATAATACAGCAGGAAGAACCCAGGGGAGCCATAAAGCAGATATTTGATCCGCGAACCAACTTGGTTCAACAGTCAAGCCCATGATCCTGTTCGGAGTGCCAACATTAATGGCGATTTGTTTTTGTATTAGACTAAATAAATCATACCAACCAGGGATCAGTTTTAACACAAAGATCATTTGCAGTGATCCCCACAATAATGCTATTGCTAGTCCAGCATACAACCATTTCAGTGTAAAATCCAAATCCTCTCGATCCATGGGAGTGATCGACACCGTTACGTATATCGCAAGACCAAGAGCCACAGTAATAGCTGTCCGGAATAGTCGGGAAGAATAAGACACTTCACTAAGATGAGATGAAGTTCCCAGAACAAATGGCAGACTGCTCGAGACAATTGCCAAGATCAAGAATATTGTTATTGGAAGGAAAATACGCGGAAGTTTTTTATTCCAGAGTCGCGGCAGGTTCATCAATAACAATAGAGCCATGGGAATGGCTAGCAATGGCCGAACCTGGACCCCCGATCCTCCGAGGAAATCTGGAAAGTAACGAAAATTCGTTACAGGCAGGCTGATCAAAAAACCAGCCCAGAGGATTTTCCTGATGACAGGAATATAGGACTTAATTCTTGACATCTTTCGTTCCTGTAATCCGCACTACAGCAAATATTATCCAAATCAGGAGTCCAAATCCTGCTCCGGCGATTGCATTAGTAGATGGAGATCTTAGCTGGGAGACTTCAGGCCTCGAAGAATTCTTTACCAATACAATATTCGAAGATAAACCCAAACTGTCATCCAGGGCTTCGTGATATTCAGGTAAGATCACAGCTCTCTCCTGGACCAGAAGTTCAGATTGTTTTGTTGACTCTTTTAACACAGCCTGAGCATCTAATTGAGCATTTTCAAGCCAGGATCGGAAAGATTCCACCACCCGATCATTCGTTGGATATTCTCCCATCGGAACTTGCCACAACTCACTATCTCTCCTATATACCAAGATCCAACTTTCCAGTTCATCTAATACAGATTCAGGTAATGCTTCGTTCAGGGGCAGAGTATCAAATATGGATAACCACTCATTGGATGATTCTAAAAACGTACTTGTAAGATTAATTTGAGATTTTTGGTATGATAGAAGATCTTTAAGAATCTGCAAATCCGAATCGATAAGAAATACTTGCTCCGATATGGCTAAAAATTCAGATATTTTTTCTTGGCCAGTATCTAACCAAGTCTGAACTCCTAGTTCTGCTCG
>JAGHAU010000165.1 GCA_021161345.1 Anaerolineales bacterium
CTGGAACACGATCAGTATATCCGGTTACCATATTCGGGAAGCGGGCGCGACAGCAGTCCAGGAGCTGGCTTTTACTCTGGCAGACGGACTGGAATATGTGCGCTGGGCGATAGAAAGAGGGTTGGCGATCGACAAATTTGCTCCCCGGCTATCATTTTTCTTTAATGCCCATAATGATTTCTTTGAGGAAATTGCCAAATACAGAGCTGCCAGGCGGATCTGGGCTCGGGAGATGAAAGAGACGTTTGAGGCTCAGAACCCCCGCTCCTGGTTGATGCGTTTCCATTCCCAAACAGCTGGCGTTTCATTATCAGCCCAGCAGCCGGAGATAAATATTGTCCGGGTGGCCATCCAGGCCTTGGCGGCTGTGCTGGGAGGTACGCAATCCTTACATACCAACAGCATGGATGAAGCGCTGGCTTTGCCCTCCGAACACGCAGCAACCATTGCCCTGCGAACCCAGCAGATCATCGCTGAAGAATCCGGAGTGATAAATAGTGTTGATCCCCTGGGAGGGTCCTATTTCCTGGAAGCACTAACTGACAAAATGGAACGCCAGACATACGAATATTTTGATAGAATAGAGAAGTTGGGTGGTGTGCTGCCAGCCATAGAGCGCGGTTTTTTCCAGGGCGAGATTTCAGATTCTGCCTATCGCTATCAACGGGAGATTGACCAGCAGATCAGAAAAGTGATCGGCGTAAATTCCCATAAAGATCAAAAAGAACCAGCGATCCCGATCCTGAAAATGGATCCAGAAGGATTCAAAAAACAGGTCGGCCGCATTCAACGACTAAAAAAAGAAAGGGACCAGGGCAGGATTGGGCAGTCACTGGATCGACTGAGGGTTGCCTGCCAGGGAACAGAGAATACCATGCCATATATTTTGGAAGCGGTCCATGCCTATGCAACGCTGGGCGAGATTACTAATGTAATGAAAGATGTATTTGGAACCTACCGGGAAGAGAATTGGATCTAAAGGATGATATCGTGAGCGATCAGAAATTTAAACCCCTGGAAGATATGTCGTATGAAGAAGCTCTTCAAGAACTGGAGGAGCTGGTAAAGACCCTGGAAAGCGGGGAAAATGATCTGAAAAAAACCCTGCTGTATTTTGAACGCGGCCAGGCCCTGGCATCCTTCTGTATTTCCCTGCTGGATAAGGCTGAGTTGAAGGTAGAAGAAATAATGCAGGAAAACAATGATGCTTCGTAATATATTGATTATTAATCCATCATTGATGGCTGCACTTATTGCCTGGGCGATCGCGCAGGTATTGAAGGTTGTTATTGAATTGATCTTGACAAAGAAAATAAACTGGGCATTGCTTTTTCAGGCTGGTGGAATGCCCAGTTCCCATTCTGCAATGGTAAGTGCGGCAGCACTATCTATTGGATTAAATTCGGGATTCTATCAGCCGGTTTTCGCAGTCGCGGCAATATTTGCGATGATTGTTATCTATGACGCTACCGGGATTCGCCGAGAATCTGGAAGGCAAGCGGTCTTGATCAATTCGATCATTGAAGAATTTTCTAAAGGGAAGATTCCACCTGGAGAGAAGCTTAAAGAGGTCCTGGGGCACACCCCGGGCGAGGCTTTCCTGGGAACATTGCTTGGCTTAACAATTGGTTTTCTTGTTTATATTTCTATTATCTAATTAAGTTTGGATTTCAACCACGTCCCCCATTCTCAAGAAAAACACGTTCTGGTCCCGCCTGGTCTATATCCCAGGGGTAAATTATATACGCGTCTGTGATGGCTCCGTAATAATCAGGTTTGTGCTTGAGCAAATTTCGGTATGGATTGTAGTGCAGAACGCAGGTGCTGGGAATTCCGCCGGCGCCTTCCACCTGTTTGTAAACTGCCCAGGTTGTCCGGCCAGAGCCCCAGGCATTATTCATTACCAGTACCCTCTTATCGGCCAGGGGGGCGTCTGCCGGGAATTGAGAGAACTTGGGCCAGGTGAAAAGTTTGGCTTCCTCCAGGTCGGCTTCTGATGGGAACTGGGCCTGGGCCAGGTAGATTTCTTCGATCCCTGCTGCAGCTGCCATCATTCCTGTAGGTATGATGCCGCCAGGCGATATCATAATAATGGTGTTAAACTCAGTCTCAAATTGAGGGAGTATCTGGGAGATTAGCTTGCTGACTTCCCGGTAACTAATGATCTCTTTTCGGGGTTGATCCATTTGCGGCGCTCCTGCTGAAATACACCAATCATTATAGCAAATTTTTAAGACTGGGAGTGAAGTGATATTCTTCCGCGGTTTGAGATCCAGCTTCCTTATCTGTGCTCCGACGCCCGTCTTCTGTTTAATAATTCCCACGAGAAGAAAAAGATGGTTGATGAGCAGACCTCCCCCATGCGCTCCGACGCCCGTCCCCGGGTGTCGTTTCATAACTCCCATGAAGGGGAATGGACAGGATGAAGAACAAGTCGTCCCGGGGACGGGACGACGAGCAGCTGGGGACGGGATGATGAGCAATTACACCCATGAGCTCCGACGCCAGTCCCCGGGCGTCGTTTGATAATAACCGCGAGGGGGAAAAGATGGGATGATGAGCAAGTCGTCCCGAGGACGGGACGACGAGCAGCTGGGGACGGGATGATGAGCAATTACACCCATGAGCTCCGACGCCAGTCCCCGGGCGTCGTTTTGTAACTACCGCAAAGTGGGGAAATGACGGGATGATAACAAGTCGTCCCGGGGACGGGACGACGAGCAAGTGGGGCGTCGTTTTATAACTCCCACTATCCCTGTAATTTTTCTATATATTCAAAAATATCATCAATCGGAATAATCGGCGCTTGCCCTTTATCATAGTAACCCGCAGAGGAGTACATATAGCTTGACCCGGAATCTGACAAATGCTCACTTTTCTTTAAAGGATTGTTATGAATGTACTCCATTTTCTGGAGCAAGAAATTCTGTGAATAGACATTTTTAGTTTGAAAGGTTCTCCAGATTCTATGTCGTTTCCCTTTAATTGCATTTTCCCGAAAGAGGTTTTGAAGGTCATAATGTTTGAGCAAGCGGGAAGTCTTTAATATTTGATGTGCAGTAAATGATGCGAAAGATTTGATATTGTCATTAATCGTGTAAGGATCAACAGGCTTTGAAATCCAGTGAATATGATTCGACATAAGGGCGAACGCAAAAACGAACATTCGTTGGTTAAGACGATGCCAACGAAGAGAATCAAGGATGGTATTTGCATAGATCCTATTGATGAAGAGTGGTTCCCATTCAACTACCGTACCTGTTACAAAATATAAATCACCGGGTATATGAATTGGCGTGAATACCAATGTGCCCCCTTTTTTATTTACATGGTAAACACTTAATTAGATGAATTTAATAGGTGAGGTGGTTTAGATTCAAGCAGAAGTAGTGCTGCTATTCAGGTCGTCCCTTACCCATGTGTTCCGATGGTCGTCCCGGGGACGGGACGACGAGCAACTATACCCATGTGCTCCGACGCCTGTCCTCGAGCGTTGTTTTATAACTCCCACGAAGGGGAAATGATGGATAATGAACAAGTCGTCCCGGGGACGGGACGACGAGCAACTATACCCATGTGCTCCGACGCCTGTCCTCGAGCGTTGTTTTATAACTCCCATGAAGGGGAAATGATGGATAATGAACAAGTCGTCCCGGGGACGGGACGACGAGCAACTGGGGAATGGACGGAATCCATTCATGGGACTTTGCCCCTTATGTTTAATTTGTTTTTAAAACTATACTGCTAGATTTTTCGCCCTCTGCACCGGGCATCAATCCCAACGAGTAGGTTTGCCCGTCCTTTTCCAGCAGAATTCGGGCAAAGGGCAATTCTCCGGGATTTGGGAATGGTACATAGCGGGTGATGTCCCAACCAAACTGGGGCAATTCCCGCAAATAAAAAGCCTGCAGGGCGCCGGTGCTGAAATCACCCTGGAAAGCCTGCCAGTTTTCCGGATCAGGAATATCAGTCACAATATCAAGCGGATCAACGGGGGTTGCTGAGTTGGGGAGGGGCATTCCATTCGGTAACTGATCAACCTGGTCAACCCTTTCCAGGTATTTTAAGCTGGTGATGGTTTCGGATATCAGCGGTTCAATCTTGTCCCGGTTTTCTTTCAGGTGCAGAACCAGGATAGTTAACACCAGTAAACCGTTTTCCAGTATGCCAGCCCAGAGCCGGTGGGGGCTTTTTTTTGCCAGGCCGATCTCCACTTCAAATCCCTGGGCCCCGGCCATCTCCCAGGCTGCGGAACCCAGGTTTTTGGCTCCCATCATCAGGGAGGTTTTGCCTAGGTGGCTCTGCCAGAGATCAACAATTGGCAGCTGTAAGCTATTCCACTCCCCATTAATCAGCAGTTGGGCCAGCTTCTTGCCCTGGTAATCTGGGAGAAAGGCGTCTGGGTCTTCCGAAAAACCGTCTTTATGGCCGAATTGTTTATGATTCCAGTTATCTGGCAGATCAATTTGATAGCCCCAGAGTTGATGTTGAAATATTTTCATAGGAGTATTGTAATAAGAAAACAGCCTTGAGGAAAGGATATTCTCTCAAGGCTGTTTGATGGTCTTTGTGATCTTCAGCCGCCTGCAACGGCAGGGATGTAAGTTATTCGATCTCCGTCTGCCCCTGGATCTTGCGGGGCTGCCTGAAGGTGATTTACCATAATCACTTTGACTTCTTCAGCAGGCAGCTCCAGTATTTCCCTGATTTCATCCAGCGTGGTGCCATCTGGCACATCCATCACCCTGGCTTCACCAATACCCAGATCCGGCAGGTACCGGCGCAAGGTGGCAAAAACTCGGACTTCAACTCTCACGTCTTCACGCAGGCGCGCTGGTTGACTGCAGCCTTAATCTATCCACGAGTAGACTTTATCCAGGTCTTCATCGGGCATGGTCCATACCACGTCGTGGGGAGGAAGTTTTTCATAGCGCATGAATTCTGGCAGCCGGTCATCCGCAGAAGTGAAGCCGGCTCGCGTATTGAACTCACGTTCTATCTTAAGGACTTCCTTGCCCATTGCGATGGCATCAACATCATCAGCTTTCAGGCCCATAACGCCGGCAACTGATTCAACCATACCAGCAAAGCCGGTTTCAATATCCAGAATGGGGAAAGCGATAAACAGGCAGTAGCCTGTGCTGTCAATGAAAGCAGTTGCCGCCTGGAAAGTCAGCGAAAGATCAGCTTTTCCTTCATCGGTGAGCGGGTCCACTTTTCCGCTGACGCCAGCGATTTCCGGAGCAATGGTATATCCTGCAGTATGATCTGCGCCCATAGGGGTGGTGGCGTAAGTAACGCCGATACCCTTGATCGCCCGGGGTTCATAGGCTGGCATGGATTGACCCTTGACTGTCGGCACACGGTGCACACCAAATGCCTTGGCGGTGGCTTCCACACCCTGACCCAGAATGCGGCCAAGAGGGGACATCTTGCGGATCTCGTCAAACAAGGACAGGGCTCCTTCCTTGTCGCCGAACTCCAGCGCTCCGCCGTCCATGTAGACTGCAACTGTGTTGCCGGCCTCGATGGTATCCAAACCAAGATCGTTGCATTCACGTATCATCTTGGCGACATAATCAAGATCATCAATCCCGCAGTTCGCGCCGAAAGCCCAGGCAGATTCGTATTCCACACAGGAAACGAAGTCGTTGCCTTCTTCGTCCGGGTAAATATTTGAGCATTTGATGACGCAGCCGGGATGGCACCCGTGTCCGGTCATGCCTCCGCCGCGCTTTTCCACCATTTCGGCAATCATTTCACCGGAGATCTTGGCTGCACCTTCAAATTGCCCGGCGCTGAAGTTCCGGGTAGGAAGTCCGCCGGCTTCATTGACGATATTCATCAACACATTTGTTCCGTATAGATTGAGACCGCCGCCTGGTTTGGTCAGGTCGTGACTCATGATAGCATCGGTGAGTTTCTTGCGGCCAGCCTTAAATAGATCCATGTCAGCGATATCCACCCCGGGGCCGTCTGTGTCATCCACGATCAGGGCTTTGACTCCACGGGCTCCCATAACGGCGCCCAGTCCGCCCCGGGCGGCGTAGCGGCCGGGTTTGTTTTCGGGATCGTTGATACTGATGCCGGCGTTGGATAGTTTTTTCTCTCCCACCGGGCCAATGCCGATGATGGCTGGCTCATTGGGGTATTTTTTCCAGAAGATTTCATCTACCTGGTACATGCCTTTCCCAAGGATATCGTCTGCGCTCTCAAACTTTACGCCGTCCTTGTTGAGAAACAGGGTGTACCATTTTTCATCCTTAGGCGTGCCCTCAATGATGATAGCAGCCAGGCCCAGTTTAGCGATTTTCTGGGAGCTCAGACCGCCGGAATTGGATTCCTTGATGCCGCCGGTAAGTGGGCTTTTCCCGCCAAATGAGGTCCTGCCGCTGCTGGGCGCAGCTGGAGTGCCAGACACCCATCCGGGCGCGATTACTAGTTTGTTGTTGGGACCCAGAGGGTGGCAGGTCGGCTCAACTTCTTCTGCAACGATGGTGGATGTTAAGCCTCTGCCGGCCCATTTAGACCACTTTTTTGGGACTTTTTCATATTTATATGAAAGGTCAGCCATATTGATTCTCAAGATTTGTTTTGACATTTTCCCTCCTATGGAAGTATTACTGTGATTATGGTTGATTAATATCTCGGTAAGTGTTCTTCATCGCCCCGCTTTCCTCCATGGCGATTTGAAGCGCTTCGGACATGTGAATTCCATCCCGATATTGATAGGGCCACATGTGGCGAATTGAAAAAATTCCTATATGATCCCCATTCTGTAGGAGTTCATCTTTTGAAGCATACAGTCCGGGGGCATCAAAGAGAACCGCGTTAACAAAAAGATATCCTCGTTCAGTAGAGGGCAGGGAAATTTCCTGGAGCAGGGTATCAATCACAGCATCATCTGGTAGATCCAAATCCATTATAGCGATGTGTTTGCCCGCCCCATAGCTAGCAATATCCCCGTAAAGTGTCACATTTATGTTTGGCATCGATGAAAATTGGAGAATGTCCAGGCAACTGTGCTATATAAGTGTAACATTAATAGTACAGACATTCAATAATGTTCTAGCTATGATGTAAATAAGGTTAAAAGAACCAACCTCCCGATCTGGAAGGTTGGTGAGGGAATGAGTGCAGCAGGATTGATCAGTAAATTGGCAAACTTGGATCAACGTTGATGGCCCAGGCGTTGATGCCGCCTTTCAGGTTTTTAACCTTCTTGAACCCCGCGCTGGCCAGGATTTCAAGGGCTCTGGTTGAGCGGGTGCCGGCCTTGCAGAAGAGCACCAATTCTTCCGCGCTATCCAGCTCATTCAGGCGGGCAGCGAATTGGCCCAGCGGGATCAAATCTGATCCTTCCAGGTTGGATATTTCTCTCTCATGCGGTTCCCTGACGTCGATCAGGCGCAGATCCGGGTTTTCTTTCAAGCGGGATGAAAGCTGGGAGGCGGTGATATCCCATTCTTCACCGGCTGACCCTTCATCATGGTCGTGGGCTGGCACACCGCAAAATTCTTCGTAATCGATCAGTCCTGTAATTTCAGGATGCTCTCCGCACACTTTGCATTCAGGGTTCTTGTGCAGTTTGACCGTCTGGAAAGACAGATCCAGGGCATCATAAAGCAGCAATCTGCCAATAAGCGGTTCCCCGATACCCAGAATGAGCTTCAGGGTTTCTGTAGCCTGGATGCTGCCGATGGTTCCTGGCAGTACACCCAGAACACCGCCCTCTGCACAGGAAGGCACTAATCCGGGAGGAGGCGGCTCAGGGAACAGGCATCTGTAGCAGGGGCCTCCTTCCGCGGCAAAGACGCTGGCCTGACCGTCAAACCGGAAAATGGAACCATAGACATTGGTTTTTCCAGTCAGGACACAGAGATCATTGATCAGGTAGCGAGTGGGGAAATTGTCAGTCCCGTCCACAATGATTTCATATGGCTCGGCGATCCGGAAGGCGTTTTCAGAGTTGATAACTTCGTTATATACATCGATCTGGATATCTGGATTGAGGTCCAACATCCGTTTTCGAGCAGAGTTAACTTTCAATTCTCCCAAGCTGGACTCGCCGTGGATAACCTGGCGCTGCAGGTTGGAAAAATCCACTATGTCATAATCAACCAACCCGATCCGGCCTACGCCGGCAGCAGCCAGGTAGAGGGCGACCGGGGATCCCAGCCCGCCAGTTCCAACTACTAGAACAGAGGCGGCTTTTAATTTCTTCTGGCCTTCCAGTCCAACATCAGGGATCAATAGATGCCGGGAATAGCGATGGATTTCCTTATGTGAAAGTTCAGGGAGCATAATCCCTCCTGGGGGTTCTTTTATCCTCCAGCAATGGAGGGGATGATCAACAAGGTATCCTCTGCTGATAATGGAGTTTTGAGCCCTTCCAGCTGATTGACATTATCTTCGCCAAGGAATACATTGACATAGGGTCTTAATTTGCCCTCGTCATTAAATAGATGTTTTTTTAGCAACGGATACGTTTCAACAGCTCCCTCGAGAACTTCTTCCACAATTTCGCCGGGAAGTGTGAGGGCGCTTTGATTTTCTGCATAGGGGCGCAGCGGTGTAGGTATTTTTAGTGTTGGCATATTTCCTCTATTGATAAATATTATAAACTTGCTTTGCTTCTATTTGTTTGGGATTACTTGAATGATCTCTTCAGAAAAGCTTTCCCGGTTGTCCTCTAACCGCCAGCACCGGCTGCCAGACGCTTTAGCGCTGTTCACGCTGGTAATCAGGTAGGAATACCAGGGGATCGCAAATTCCCGATCGTATTCAGAGGGAAAATTTGGATGATCCGGGTGGGAGTGAAAGATTCCCAGGATGGATGCATTTTGCCGGGCAGCTTCTTTTTCGCCCTGCAGCATGTCTTCAGCTGTGATCAAGTAGCGATTGTGCTGGTTTTTTTCTTCGCGGGCATTTTCCAGGAATAAAAGGTTCTCAACGGTTCGTTTACCCTCTTCTTCCTTTCCAAGCATCAAACCTGCCCCTTCATAGGGATAGGCGTTTTCACCATGGGCCTGGATCTGTTCCAGGAGGTGTGCGGGGATATTAATTTTCATGAGTCGCTCCATAATGCGTCATCACTTAGATATTTAAATCCGGCGTCAGGAAAGACGGTTACCACTACACCCTGCTCAAGCTCATTGGCAACCTGGCGGGCAGCCACGGCTGCAGCTCCAGATGAAATACCAATGAAATAACCCTCTTTCCGGGCCAGGCAGCGCACCATATCATAAGCGTCTTCTGTCTTGACAGGTAGAATGCGGTCGGCCGCGGCAGGATCATATATGCCGGGTTGAATGGCGGAAGGCATGTGTTTTAAACCTTCCAGTCCGTTGAAAGGGGAATCCGGCTGGACGCCAATTACCTGAACATCAGGATAATTCTCCTTCAGGTAGCGAGAGACACCGGTTAAGGTGCC
>JAGHAU010000183.1 GCA_021161345.1 Anaerolineales bacterium
TCATTAATCTATCTCAGGACGACTTTCAATATGAAGATTACCAGATCGTAGTTGTTTTGGCACCATTCCCGGATCTGAAGACTCTGGCCGAGTCAGCCCCCGACACAAAATTCCTTGCTGTAGGATTTAATGACCTTGATCCTGGAACAAATCTAAGCGTGCTGCGATCGGGAGGAGGAGATTATGATATCCAGGGATTTATCGGTGGTTACATAGCTGCTTTGATCACTACAGATTGGAGAGTAGGGGCACTCAGTGTGCAGGAAAATCCTGATGCGCTGGCTGCCAGGGATGGCTTCAGGACTGGTGTGAAATATTACTGCGGGTTATGCAATCCCAAATATGCTCCAACAGGTATCAATTATCTGTATCCCAAGTATATAGACCTGCCAGTAGAAGCGACAGATTCGCAAATCTCTGCCAATGTTGATTTCCTGGTAGATCGGGCGGTGAATACATATTATATTGTTCCGGGTGTTGGGACCCAGTTAATGTATCGTATGCTGGTCGCTTATGATAAGAATATTATTGGCACGGGCAGCGATTATCAGGAGGAATACAAGGAAAACTGGGTGCTATCACTCGAATATGATCTGATAGCGGCATTTGAGGAGTTTTGGCCGCAATTCATGGAAGCGGAAGGCGGTCTGGAACATATTCCACCATTGCTTCTGACGGATATCAATTATGATTTGTTAAGTGAGGGCAAAGTGATGATGGTGGAGAAGATCCTGGAAGAAGTCAGCGCTGGCTTTATAAAAACAAGTTATGAATGATTTCTTGATTTAATGGATAGTTTATTGGCCGGGATCGCTTTGATCCCGGTTTTTTTTATATTGGATTAGAGTTTTTCTTTTGCAAGGTCGTCAAAACCAAGGCTTTTTAACACAACATAGAGGGAACGTTGGCGGGATTCAACAAACACTTTTGTGGCTCGATCCAACGCGGCTCTTTTCTCATGGCGATCCTTAGAGAAGATGCCCGGTTTTTTAATTTCTTCAAGGTAATCAGCGGCTAGAGAAGGATCGTCTCCCGCCCTTTCCAGGGCTTGAAGGGTGTACTGCCTGAGGTATTGTAGAAATAGTTTGTGGTTCATATGATTTTTCCTATATTTTTAACAGATCTCTGATTTCCGGAAGCAGCCAGGGTATGATCTGAGCTGAAGCAAGTAAAATTATCAGGCTGGCAAGCGCGACTCCAGCAAATTTCGATTGGGGAACCCCCAGTATGTTCTGCATCGCCAGGCTTAATCCGATCCCAACCAGACTTGCTGCCAAAGCCCGGAGCAGGGTTCCTGCTAATTTTGGCTGATAAGGCATGATCCTGAACAGCAAGATAAAAAGCAGCAGTGCTTCTCCAGTATAGGCAAGTGAATTTGCCAGACCGATCCCAGGAGCGCCTAATTGGCGGGAAAGAGGAATCGCCAGGGCGATGAAAGCGATTGATGCGGCAGCGGAAGCCAGCAGGGGCGTTTTGGCATTCTGGCGGGCGTAAAAGGCTCTGACAGACACTTCCAGCAGTGAATGACCGACAAGCCCTACCAGGTATGCCCGAACGGTCCATAAGACCAAATCAGTACCTGCTGACCCAAATCCCAATAAAGCGATAACAGGCTTGAGGTTAACAGCCAGGATCACCGCTATTGGAATGGTTAAACCAGTGATCACCCGGATGCTCTTCTCAAGGGTTGAACGATAACCAGCAGTATCCCCGCTGGTGATCTGCTCTGAGAGGGTGGGGAGTAATGCAGTTCCCAGAGCTGTGCCTATCAATGATTCAGGCAGCTGCATGAACAACCATCCATACACCAGTGCCGTTACTGCTCCTGTTGGCATTCTGGAGGCCAGGTTATCCTGCATGATAAATACCAGTTGAATGAAAAATACTGTTAACACCCGGGGTCCCATCAACCTCAGCACGCGCTTTATTCCAGGGTCTTTGAAATTTAATTTTGCTTGCCAGCGGAAACCGATTTTGAATAGGGCTGGGAGCTGGATCAATAAGAACAAAAAAGCTCCGATAATAACACCGTATACAAGCCCGTGGATACCGAGGTTATAGGCTGGCAATGTGATAGGTCCGATCTCAAAACCTTTTTCCGGAGCCAGGATCAGTATCCCAAATAGAGATCCAATATCGTACATGCTGGGAGCGAGGGCAGGAACCAGGAAATGCTGCTGAGCTTGCAGCCCGGCAATTGCCAGTCCCCCCAGGGAAAATAACAGTGTGGCAATCAGGTTTAACCGCATAAGATCGGTCACAAGGATCTTCTGGTCAGCAGAAAAGCCGGGTGCGATACCTATCTCCATGGAAACAAGTTGTTTTGCGCTAAGAGCAACCAGGATCGATACAACTGCTGTGACCAGGAATACACCATTCGTGACCTGGGAGAACAAACCCCACATCTCTGATTTTGGTTTGGATTCCCTGAATTCTGATAGGACTGGGATGAATGCCATCGCCAAGGCGCCGCCTGAAATCAAGGCAAATACCAGATCCGGGATGTTGTTGGCGGCATTAAAGGCATCTAGCTCAGTGGAAAGATTAAAGGTCTGGGCGATAAGGACATTGCGGATGAAACCGAGGACTTTTTCAAGGCCAAAAAAGACAGCAATGATCAAAGTTGACCGGGCGATATGTTTCATGATGGGAGTATAGCATACTTCATTGTTGCTAATCTCGATGCTCAAACGCCCGTCTTCGGGCGTTTATCTCAGCTGGAAAGTCGTCCCGAAGATGGGACGACGAGCTCTGGGGTAACATCATTATCGTATCAAGTACTTTCCTTTTGATTTACAGGGTTCAGTGGTAAGATATAGCTTGATTTAATCCAGAACTTCCTGGTAATTAACTGGAACAGGAGATTAAAGAGAATCATGAAAGTAGCGCTTACTGGATCTATCGCATATGACTATTTGATGTCCTTCCCGGGGCATTTTAAGGAACATATCCTGGCTGATAAACTGGAATCTATCAGCCTTTCTTTTTTGGTTGACAAGATGGTCAAGCGCAGGGGAGGTATTGGCCCGAATATTGGCTATACCATGGCCTTGCTTGGAGGAGATCCGATCCTTTTCAGCACTGTAGGGCAGGACTTTGATGAATACCGGTCCTGGCTGGAAGATAAGGGTGTGGATACCAGCGGAGTGCGGGTGATCGAGGATGATTTTACAGCATCCTTTTTTGCTACGACCGATAGGGATAATAGCCAGATTTCCAGTTTTTATCCCGGAGCAATGAGTTATGCCGCAGATGTAAAAATTTCTGATTGGAAGGGTGAAAAGATTGATCTGATCGTGGTTTCTCCCACGGATCCGGCAGCGATGAATTTGTATATTGATGAAGCCTCCGAGCTGGACATTCCCTATTTGTACGATCCAAGCCAGCAGACTGTGCGTTTGTCTGGAGCAGATCTCCGCAAGGGCGTTGAAGGGGCTTATGGGTTATTTGTCAATGATTATGAATTTGGCCTGATTGAAAAACATGCAGAGTTATCGATCGATGATATTCAGAACCTGGTCGAGATCCTGGTGATCACCAAAGGAGACCAGGGATCACTCATCTATGTTGATGGAAAGGAAATATTGATACCGGTTGTCCCTCCGGACAAAATCATCGATCCAACCGGAGTGGGAGATGCCTTCAGGGGTGGATTCTTAACCGGCATGAGTTATGATTTGGATCTGGAGTTGTGTGGAAAGATTGGTGCCCTGGCGGCTGCTTATTGCCTGGAAACTGATGGCCCTCAGAGTCATTCCTATACAAAGGATGAGTTCATCCACCGGTTCAGACAGCATTTTGACGATCAGGGGAAATTGGAAATTTTATTATAGATTTTAATTATGAAGCATCCCGGAGTCTATAAAACTCCGAGAGGTTATCTTGAAGGAGAAAATTATGGAAAATTTTGATATCAAAGACAAATCATTGGCCGAAGGTGGGCGCAGGCGCATAAAATGGGCAGAGCGGGAAATGCCGGTTTTGCGTTCGATCTACGAACGATTTGTTAAAGAACGTCCTTTTGAGGGCATTCGTATGTCTGCCTGTTTGCATGTGACCACAGAAACTGCCAATTTGATGAAAACCCTCCAGGCCGGCGGCGCAGATGTGGTTCTGGTGGCATCAAATCCATTATCCACCCAGGATGACGTGGCTGCTTCCCTGGTAATGCATAATGAGATCCCGGTTCATGCCATTAAGGGTGAGGATAACGTAACTTACTATAAACATATCAATGCTGCTATTGATCATAAACCGCATGTGACTATGGACGATGGCGCTGATGTGGTAAGTACCCTGCATAAGGACCGCCGGGAAATGCTTGATGATGTGATTGGCGGTACGGAAGAAACAACCACTGGCGTGATCCGCTTAAGGGCGATGGCAGCGGACGGCGCCCTGGAATTTCCTGTGGTCGCGGTCAATGATGCTATGACCAAACACTTTTTTGATAACCGCTACGGCACTGGCCAATCCACCATGGATGGCATTATCCGGGCCACAAACGTCCTGATTGCTGGGAAAACTTTTGTTGTTGGCGGCTACGGCTGGTGCGCTCGCGGTCTGGCAGATCGGGCCAGGGGGTTGGGTGCCAATGTGATTGTGACAGAAATTGATCCACTCAAAGCACTGGAAGCTGTCATGGATGGCTTCAGGGTGATGCCGATGGTTGATGCTGCTTCGATTGGTGACATATTCTGCACCCTGACTGGGGATCTGCATGTGCTGGACACACGTCATTTTGATGCCATGAAGGATGGCGCGATAATATCCAATTCTGGTCATTTTAACGTTGAGATCAACATTCCCGCCCTGGAAGAGCTGGCTGAGGAAAAGATCCGCGTTCGACCGATGATCGACCAGTACCTGATGTCGGATGGACGGCGCCTGAACCTGCTGGCTGAAGGCCGGCTGGTAAATCTTGCCGCGGCAGAAGGCCATCCCTCAAGTGTGATGGATATGTCCTTCGCAAACCAGGCATTAAGCGCGGAATATATGATCAAAAACGCTGACAAGCTTAAGAACAAGGTTTATCCTGTTCCGGATGAGATCGATGCTGAGATCGCCCGCCTGAAATTGGAAGCGATGGACATTAACATCGATGTTCTGACGGAAGAGCAGACCAAGTACCTCAACTCCTGGCAGCAAGGAACATAAAATTACTTTTTGAATTTGCGATCAAGAATCCCGGGCTTTGACCCGGGATTCTTTTGTTAATTAGGGACATAGTCCTTCACAAAGGACAAAGTCCCTGTTTAAGAGAAGGACTTCATCACAATTTCGTTTCGAACCAGAGTACAATTTAAATTAAGATTGGATTTTTCGCCCCCGGCTGTTTCTTATTCCTGCATTCAGGAAAGTTGACCCAATGGAAGGTGATTATGACAGATCTTTCCCGAAAGAATTTCTTGCGTTTCCTGGCTGCCAGCTTTAGCAGTTTGTATCTGTCCGGTTGTATAAATCAGGAAAAACTGCTGTCCAAATCCTTATCACCTAATAAGATCACTCCCACATCTTTTTTACTTGGTCCTCAAAATATTGTTGAGGGCGACCCCACAACAGAACCAGAAGAATTCTCTACACAAGAACCTTCTTCTACCCCCACCTCAATCTACCCGGATCTGGTGGTAGCCCGCCAGGGAGATCCTGAGGAGATGGTCAGGGCAGCTGTAGACTCTCTGGGTGGAATGGGCCGGTTTGTGAAACCGGGGGATGTTGTGGTTGTTAAGCCCAATATTTGCGCTTCTTACCATAGTTACGAATATGCAGCGACAACCAATCCTTGGGTTGTTGCTGCTGCGGTTAAAATGGCCTTAGAATCTGGTGCGAAACAGGTCAAGGTAATGGACTTTCCTTTTGGTGGGACCGCGGAACAGGCCTACCGCAACAGCGGGATCCAAGCGGAAGTGTCTAAAGCAGGCGGAAAGATGGTGGTGATGTCCAATATTAAATTCATCGAAACGACTATTCCTGATGGAAAGGATATGAAGTCTGCCCGGATCTATGATGATGTGCTGCGGGCCGACGTGTTGATCAATATTCCGATCGCAAAACATCATGAGTTGGCCCGGTTGACACTGGCAATGAAAAACTTGATGGGAGTAATCTATAACCGCCCATATATGCATGCTAATCTGGGTCAGCGGCTGGCTGATCTCAGCACACGGATCCGATCCAACCTGGTGATTGTGGACGCAGTTCGGATGTTGATGGCTCACGGCCCAACAGGCGGAAATCTCGCTGATGTGAAAAAGGCGGACACGATTATAGCCTCCCCGGATATTGTGGCTGCGGACAGTTATACGGCTAACTTATTTGGTGTTCAGCCTGAAAATTTGAGTTATATAAAAAAAGGTGTTCAAATGGGATTGGGCGTAAAAAACCTGAGCAAGCTGAATATTAAGGAGATTAACCTTGGCTAAGGGGGGAAATCCAGGAAAAATAGTAATATCCCCATCCCAATGGGTGAAAATAAGAAAGATCAGTCAGATAATATTTTTTATTATTTTCCTGGTTATTTTCTTCTGGTCCAGAAGAGAGTTTTACTTAAACCCTTCCATCGAATCTGGATTCAAAGAAAAATTTGTCAATATACCTTTGCAGCTGGATCCTTTGGTGATGATCGCCCAGGCCATTGCCAGCCGGAAGATCCTGCAGGGATCGATCCTGGCTGTATTCACTTTAATCCTGACCTTCATCCTGGGAAGGGTTTGGTGCGGCTGGTTTTGTCCGATGGGAACTATCCTGGAGTGGGTTCCCATCCGTTCCTGGAAGAAGAACCAGCCCTCTGTTCCTGAATGGTTTAGGGGGATAAAGTATGTTCTTTTGATGGTGATCCTGTTTTCCGCGATATTCACTAACCTGACCTTATTATTCCTGGATCCGCTGACAATCGGTTACAGGACTCTTACAACATCAATCTGGCCTGGCCTGGACAAGGTCGTTACTTTCCTGGAACTGCAATTGATCAAGGTGCCATTTTTGTCTGCTGCAGTGGGTGGTTTTGATTCTTTGATCCGCCCTGCGATCTTCCCTGCCCACCCTGCGTTCTACCGATTTGGAATTTTGTTCTTTGGGTTTTTTGTCAGTTTGATCGCCTTGAATGCCCTGGCTCCCCGCTTTTGGTGCCGCTATGTCTGCCCCCTGGGGGGAATGCTGGGCTTGCTGGGAAAGGTCAGCTTGGTGGGGTGCGAAATAACAAGCGGCTGTTCAACATGCGGTAAATGCCTACCTGCCTGTCCTACGGGTGCGATTAAGGATCAGGGCCAAATATACTGTGATCCGGGGGAATGCATCATGTGTATGGTTTGCGCTGATAATTGCCCGGTAGATACGGTTAAATTCCCGTTCAAAATTTCAAAATTCCTTCACCAGCCATATGATATCGAACGTAGGAAAGCATTGCTTTCTGTCGGGGCCGCCGCTGTAGGTTTGGGTTTTCTGGAAACTAATTTCATTGGCCAGGTGCAACCTCCCACACCTATTCGCCCCCCGGGTGTGGATTATGACAGATTCTTAAGTGCTTGTATTCGCTGCGGAGAATGCAGCACTGTTTGCCCGACCAATGCTATCCAAATGGCCGTTCTGGATGGTGGAGTTGAAGGGTTTTGGACTCCTGTTATCGTACCCCGGATTGGCTACTGTGATTATTCCTGCCAGGCATGCGGACAGGTCTGCCCGGTTGAGGCTATCCCGCCCCTATCCCTTGAGGAAAAGCGGGTACAGATCATCGGTAAAGCCCATATTGATCGGGACCGCTGCCTGCCCTGGGCAGAAAATCAGGAATGTATCGTTTGTGAGGAAATGTGCCCGGTCCCAGATAAAGCCATCGAACTCGAGCTGGTTGAAGTGCCGGATGGAGAAGGTGGGACAAAATCCCTCCAACGTCCGGTTGTTGTTCGTAAACTTTGTATCGGCTGCGGGATATGTGAGAATAAATGCCCTGTTTCAGGACAAGCAGCTATACAAATCTGGGTGCCGTCTGGTGGAAACCAGAACGGGCACAATCGTCGTGGAGGACAATAACGGAAAACGTCCTGATCATTAATATTTGGATTATTCCTGCCGGTACTAATCCAGAGCGATAAAAACCTTCCCAAATCCGAATACTTCAGCATCAAACACAAATATCAACCCCTCTGAGTCGGCCGGGACCTGGAAACCGATCTGCCCCCGGATCCTTTCCCCTGGCTGGAGTTCGTCATCCGGTAAACCGCTGTCAATGATCGATTGGGCGCCCAGGTGGAAGGTATATTTTTCCCCGGTATTGTCTTTCAGGTACATTTGCACTATGCTGGTGATCTCCTGAACAGATTCGCCCTGGTTTTCAACTTGAACATCAACCGAAACGAATTTATAACCTTCCTTTGGTTTAATGAGATCAGTCCCTGAAGGATAGGAAACTCCCAGCACCTGGATGACCAGACCAGATATTTCAATCTGTTCTCCAACTGCGAAAATTTCCTGGCGGTGAGCTAGATTAAGATCATGTGGGGGATCCATGGCAACCGGCGTATTGCCTAGATTCACTGATACTTCACCAATCCCCAGCAAATTAACCTCGTACACAAAAATGAAATTGGTCAAATCTTCGGGGACATGAAAACCTACTTTCCCGCGGATGACTTCACCTGGATTGACTTCACCGTTAGGGGTGTTGCTGCCAGATGCGATATTTGCTTTTCCGTTTATGTTGTATTTTTGCCCCGAGGGATCTTTTAGTGTCATTTGAAAGACCGGGGAACTGTTAAAGGATCTTTCTCCCTGGTTGGCGATCATCAGATCCACAACAAGGTACTTTTTACCTTCATCGGGGGAATTGAAATCACCCCCGGGAGGTTGATCCCAGCCCAGAACGACCAGGACTGCATTGTCAATGCTGATGATATCCCCAACTTCATAAATGACCTCCTGCGGCGTTCGGGGAGTTTCCTTACTCGCAGACTGATCACTAACTCCAATGTCACCGATCTTGGTGGGTTGTTTATCTATCTGGCAGCCTGTCATGTATAGAGCCAGGATGATGAATATCACGAAAAACTTGAAGGTCCTACGGTTCATTTTATTTTCCTCGCCAAAAGAACGCTTATAGGCTTTAATTTTATCCGGTTTATTATCCTGCGTATATATCTATAATACAAGTAAGGAAAAGATTAAGTTTAAGGATGCTTGGGCTTTCAGTGATGGTCGGTAGATATCTTCCGGAGACATATTTTGATCAAAAAATAATGCTATTAAGTTCAGGGGGGGATTATCCTGGTCCGATTGTGGTAAAATTCTGTCCCACAGAATAAGAAGTTGTCATATTTAGCCTTTTTTCCAGACCTGGCTGCCTGAACCGGATCCCTTTGATTTGTGGAGTTAATGATGGTCATCGACAACATCAAGCAGTTCCTCTTAAATCCTCCTAAAGACCTTTCTGATCCAAAAATGTATTTAAACCGGGAATTAAGCTGGCTGCGATTTAATGACCGGGTATTAGAAGAAGCGCTGGATGAGTCGCACCCCCTTTTAGAGAGATTGAAGTTCCTTTCTATTTTTTCTACCAATCTGGATGAGTTCTTTATGATCCGGGTTTCCGGTTTAAGAAGGCAAATGGAAGCCAGTGCCCATAAAACACCCCCAGACAGTTTACTGCCATCCGAGCAGATCCTCATGATCCGCCAACAGCTGCAGCCGCAGCTGGAAGAACAATATAATTGCTGGAAAAACGATTTTCTGCCAAAACTGAAAGAGCAGGGTATAAAGATCCTTCATTACAACCAACTTAAACGCAAACAAAGGAAGATCCTGCGGAGTTATTTTAAGAAAGAGATCTATCCGGCGTTAACCCCATTGGCATTTGACCCCGGCCATCCTTTTCCTCATATTTCAAATTTATCCATGAACCTGGCTGTTGTGGTCCACGATCCCAAACACGGTCAGCGTTTTGCCCGTTTGAAAGTTCCGAAGATCTACTCCCGCTTAATTGCAATTCCCAGTGAGGAGACAGCGGATGAATTCCAGGAACTGGGACTGGATGACCGCAGTTCGACAATTTTCGTCTGGGTGGAAGAAGTCGTAAAAGCAAACCTTGATCTGCTTTTCCCGGGTCTAAAAATAGAGGCGGCTTATCCCTTCCGGGTTACAAGGGACGCGGATCCTGAAATTGAAGAAGATGAGGCTTCTGATCTACTCTCTGCCATTGAAGAAAGTGTCCGTGTCAGGCAATTCGGTTCTGCGATTCGCCTGGAGATTGACAACACTATGCCTGATCAGGTCAGAGATATATTGCAAACCAATCTGGATGTCGCTTCCTATCAGATCTATGTGGTAGATGGGCCGATAGGTTTGAGCGATGCCATGGAGCTGATGGGTGTCAACCGCCCAGAATTAAAGGATAAACCCTTTAAACCCTCAATTCCGCCTTCACTCTCAACAGAGGAAAGTATTATATCGGTCATACGTAGGAAAAATGTACTGCTTTACCATCCCTATGACAGCTTCGATCCTGTGATCCGTTTTATCCGTGAAGCTGCCCGTGACCCGGATGTCCTTGCCATTAAAATGACCCTGTACAGGGTTGGGCCAGATTCTCCGATCGTCGCCGCATTAATGGATGCCAGGGAAAATGGCAAACAAGTTGCAGTCCTGGTGGAGCTGAAAGCCCGTTTTGATGAAGAGAATAATATTGTCTGGGCCAAAGCCCTGGAGCGGGCCGGAGTGCATGTTGTTTATGGATTGATTGGGCTTAAAACCCATGCCAAGGTGAGTGTGGTAATTCGCCACGAATCGGATGGCATCCGGCGTTATATTCATATGGCTACAGGGAATTACAACGCTGTCACTGCCAGGTTATATTCAGATATAGGTTATTTCACCTGTGATTCTGCTATCGGAAAAGATGTATCAGCTCTCTTTAATGGATTAACTGGATATTCGCGCGATGAAGAATATAAAAAATTACTGGTTGCGCCGGGGAATATGCAAAAAGGCATCATTTCCAGGATCAAAAGAGAGATTAAAGCCCATCAGAAAAATGGAGATGGCTACCTGGCATTCAAGATGAATTCTCTGGTGGACAATCACTGCATAAGAGCCTTGTATAAGGCCTCTCAGGCTGGCGTGAAAATTGATATTCAGGCTCGCGGAATCTGCTGTTTAAGGCCTGGGGTGAAGGGGATAAGCGATAATATCTCAGTAACTTCGGTTGTAGGCAGATTCCTCGAACATTCCCGGATATATTATTTCCGGAACGGTGGAGAAGAGGAAATCTTGCTGGGCAGCGCAGATCTAATGCCGAGAAATCTCTATCGCAGAGTGGAAACACTATTCCCTGTTGAGGATGAAAACATCAAATCAGCCATCCGGGATGAGATCTTGAATGTTCACCTGGGGGATAACGTTAAAGCCAGAAGAATGCTGCCTGATGGCAGTTATGAACGCGTTTTGCCGGCGGAGAACGAAAAACTGCTTAATTCCCAGGAATGGATGATCAAGAACAGGGGCGTCTGGCATCATGCGGAGTAGAACCCTGGGAGAGCTGGTGTCCTCTGAGCGGGGGAAATTATAGAATTAGCCTGTGAACTGGGTTTGAATATCAAGAGGTCCAGAGGTTAATCAGCTGATCTAGATCAAAATCAAACTGGTGGGGAAAAACTGTCGAAGATAACTTCTTTCTGATATGCTTCAGTCATGAGAGGCAGCGCGTTTCTGCTAGCCTGCCACAGCTCAACAACCGGATATTGATTGGCGATCAGGGTGATTCTGAGCTGATTTTCATCCCAGGTGGAGATAATATCTGCGATATTGGCATTCCGCCCTCGTTCCAGGCATTCCGCCAGGCGCAGAATCGCTGCCAGGCGCATGAGCAGAACAAGATCTTTTTTATCCAGTAGTTTTTTATAATCGGTTAACTCAGGCCGGCCTTTGCGGTGATAGCGGCAGAGCAGGGCGATGAGGGCCGTTTCGCGGGAGGTATAACCTGGCAGACCATTATATTCCAGCAAGGTCTGGGTGTGTTTATGGTGGCTGCTGTAGCCAATGATCCGCCCCAGGTCATGGAGCAAAGAGGCAGCATGCAGGATTTCTTTTTCCTCGCTGCCGAATCCATGCAGTGGGGCAAGTTGTTCAAATAGTATGCCAGCCAGGAAACTGACATGGTTGGCATGTTCTTTTTCGTATTGATAATTCCTGGCCAGATTCAATGCGCTGAAGCGGCGAACGCTTGGAATAATGGGTGGATCTAGATGAGCCCAGAACAACTCAAAAAACACACCTTCCCGGAGCCCACCAACTGAGAGTTCCATTTGATTGACATTCAATCGATCCATAACTTTCAGGAGAACCATTGCGCCTGGAAGGATGATATCAGCCCGATCACTGCTGATGCCAGGTATTTTTTGGCGTTCTTTTAAAGGCAGTTCTTTGAATAAACTTATGCTTTTTTTGATAGATGATCTTTTAAGTACAAAACCGTGCTGAGAGTTAAGGGGGTATTTCTGGCGGTTGGCCTCTATCAGCGCCAGGTTTCGTATTGATCCGCCCAGGCCGATCAGTCTTTGGCCAGTTTTATCAGGCAGCCAGGTGACCTTTTCTAATTGGCGAGAGATCTCTTTCTCGATAGCCTTAAATTCTTTATTGGAAATTGGATCCTCGGTTACGAATCGTTCACTCAAAGCCAGCGCCCCCAGCAGGAGAGAATTTCCGCGGACAAAATTTCTTTTTTGAACATCGCTTAACTGAATGCTGCCGCCGCCGATGTCCAGAACAACACCCTCTTGGAGTTCAATCTCGTTTAAAGCGCCCAGGGTATCGTAATAAGCTTCCTGATCTCCATCCAGAAGTTGGATGGAAATCCCAAGTTCATCTTCAGCCTGCTGTAGGAAAGCCCGGCCGTTGGCTGCTTCCCGGACTGCACTGGTTGCTGTTGCCAGGATCTGACTGACATTTGTTTGTTGGCAAAAGTCCTTATACAGGCGGAGTGTCGATAATCCCCTGGTTATGGCGTCTTCATTTAATCCCTTTTTTGTAAGGCCCTGCCGCAGCCGGACAACCTCCCTGACCTCATCCACCAGGCGATAAGAAAATCCTAATCTGGTTTCCATGATTATCAGGCGGTTGGTATTGGACCCAAGGTCAATGACAGCGATTCGCTGAGTTGGAGTATCGTTCATAAATTCATTCACTAAGAAATGTAA